>JAKBAG010000097.1 GCA_021809235.1 Acidobacteriota bacterium | reverse complement strand
TCCTCCTGCGCATCGTCGGATCGGCGCCGGGTTCCGGCAATCGGCCGGTACTCCACCCGACCATCCTGCACCCGCACCAGCAACTCCGGCGACGAGCCGGCAATCTCAATCGCCCCATTGGCCTTGCCCTGTTTGCTGCCGGCCTTCCCCTTTCGTGCCGGGACGTTGGGCTGCAACCGCAGAAAGTAGAGATACGGAGACGGATTGACCATGCGCAGTGCACGATAGACGGCAAAGGGATCCACCTCCGGCTCCAGATCAAAGCGCTGGGAATACACGGCCTGGAAGATATCTCCGGCGCGAATATACTCGCGAATCCGCTCCACTCCGGCCATATACTCCTGCTTCCGCGTCCGGTGGCGGATCTTCAGCCGACCGGCAGCAGCCTTTGGGCGAGGCAGCCGGGGCAGCGGACGCGCGAGTCTGCGCTCCAGCCGTTGCAGTCGCCTTCCTGCTTTTTCCCAGGCCTCAGCCGGAGTGGTCAGGGTCACGTCCGCCGTCACCACAAGCAGAATCTCGCGCCGGACATGATCAAACGCCAGCACTTCATCAAAAAACAGCAGGCAGGCATCCGGAACCCTCAGTTCATCGGCAGCCAGCTCCGGCAGTTTCTCCACCAGCCGCACCGCATCGTAGCTGAAGAAGCCGACAGCTCCGGCAGTGAACGGAGGCAGTTCCGGCAGTCTGGCCGGGCTGTGGCCGCTCAGCGCCTCGCGCAGGATGGCAAACACATCTCCGGTCCGCTGCACCGTACGCCGACCTTCGGTGATCGTCACAGACTCTCCGCGTGCCACAATCCTCTTGTACGGGTTCAATCCGATGAAGGTATACCGGCCCACCTGCTGCCCGTTCTCCACCGACTCCAGCAGGAAACACTCCGGCTCATCCCAGGCCACACGCAAAAACGCCGAAACCGGCGTCTCCAGATCAGCCTTCAGCCTTCGGTAGACCGGCACCAGCGTATGCTCCTTCGCCAGGGCCAGAAACTCTTTTCGTCCCGGATTGTTCTTCTCTGCCTGCTTCATCACTTGCCCAGTCTAACCGCTTCGCCGCAGTTGCCGTCTATCCTGCATTCCTGCAGGTCGGCGCGATCGCAATCCCAACACAAATAACAGACCCCTGCTCGCCAGAAAATCAGCAGCAGGGGTCTGTGCAAAAAAACAATTTCCAGAATTTACGCCTGCCTCACCTGCTCGGCAATCCATGCATAGGTCTTTTCCATCCCAGCACGGAGGGTCTGCGTCGGCTGCCAACCCAGCTTCTCCAGAATCAGCCGATTGTCCGATGTGCGGCCGCGAACGCCCTGAGGACCCGGAATATGCTTCTTCGCGAGCTTCTTGCCGGCAATCTCCATGGCCATAGCCGCCAGACCGTTGATCGTGACCATCTCCTCGGAGCCGATATTGACCGGACCGGCGAAATCGGACTCCATCAAACGCCGCACACCCTCCACGCATTCATCCACATAGAGGAAGGTTCGCGTCTGTTCGCCATCGCCCCAGATTTCCATCTCCCCGCCATCGGCAGCCTCAGCCACCTTGCGACAGATCGCCGCCGGTGCCTTTTCGCGGCCTCCGCGGTAGGTTCCTTCCGGTCCGAAGATATTGTGGAAGCGCGCCACATGGACCTCGATCCCGTAGTTGCGTGCATAAGCAAAATAGAGCCGCTCGCTGAAGAGCTTTTCCCAGCCGTACTCGCTGTCCGGCGCCGCCGGGTACGCTGACTCCTCACTGCAGATCGGATTGTTGGGGTCCAGCTGATTGCGTTCTGGATAAATGCAGGCCGAAGAGGAATAGAAAAACTTCTTTACCCCAGCCAGCCGACCAGCTTCCAGAATATTCAGATTGATTGTGGCAGAGTTATGCAGTACCGCTGCGTCATGTTCTCCGGTAAAGATATATCCGGCTCCGCCCATATCGGCAGCCAGCTGATACACCTCGTCGATACCCTCCACCACACGTGCTGCCACGGCCTGATCCCGGAGATCGCCGACCACAAAATCATGGCATGCGGTCGGAGAAAATTCCGGCGACTTCAGGTCCGCTCCGCGCACCCAGTTGCCTTCCGCAGCCAGTCTTCGGGCAAGATGCGAGCCGATAAAGCCGCCCGCTCCAGCCACAAGTACCCGTTTTTGCTTAGTCATGTGTTTAGTTTACCAACGCATCGTTGCAACGATGTAACGAATTTGGCTGTCCCGGCCCTCAAGCCAGTGTCTTTGGTACTCATCCTTTCGATTTATTTCCGCTTCATCAGAAGCCGGAACGCCTTTCCAGCCAGTTCTGAGAGCGGAAATTCCTCCCGGTTTTCCCAGTCTGCCAAGCCATTGCTTTCCCGGATACTGTCCCAGTTGACGACAGACTCACGACCGGCCTAGACTCGATTTCGTTTGGTCTGGAGCAGCCGGTTCCCAGCCAGACCGCCCTGTCGGCTTCGGCCTTGCACAGCGGGCGAAGGATGTTTTCCGAACCGGATCGACCGTCACCGTTCTGGCGGCTATCGTGCGTCTTCGTATCGCCGATAGGCCACTCAAGCGGCAGGCGTGCGCGGGCCAGGAATCGATCCCGCCCGGCGCTGCATACTGGAGAATCTTTGTATGGCTTCGACCATCACCCTCGAACAGGAAACCAATCCCTGGGAGGCGCAATCGGCTCGCTTTGACTTCGCCGCGCGCAAGCTCAACCTCGATCCCGGCATCTGGAAGGTGCTCAACTCACCCTCCCGCGAGATCATCGTCCACTTCCCCGTCACCATGGATGACGGTCGCATCGAACTCTTCACCGGCTACCGCGTCCAGCACTCCATCGCCCGCGGCCCCGGCAAAGGCGGCATCCGCTACGCACCCGATGTCACCCTCGATGAGGTCCGCGCCCTCGCCAGTTGGATGACCTGGAAGTGCGCCGTAGTCAACATTCCCTTCGGAGGAGCCAAGGGCGGCGTCATCTGCGACCCGCGCAAGATGAGCCAGGGTGAACTGGAACGGCTCACCCGGCGCTATACGTCGGAGATTATTGAGTTCATTGGCCCGGAGAAGGACGTGCCCGCGCCTGACGTCAACACGAATGAGCAGACCATGGCCTGGATCATGGACACCTACTCCATGCACATGCGCCAGACCGTGACCAGCGTCGTCACCGGCAAGCCGCTCAACATCGGCGGCTCACGCGGCCGCCGCGAAGCCACCGGACGCGGCGTCATGGTCATGTGCGACAAGAGCCTCGCCTACCTCAAGATGAAGCCCGAAAACTGCCGCGTCATCGTGCAGGGCTTTGGCAACGTCGGCTCCAACTCCGCTCGCCTGCTCGCCCTCAAGGGTTACAAAATCATCGGCATCGCCGAGTACGACGGCGGCCTTTACAACGCCGCCGGCATCGACATCGGCAAGCTCCTCGAACACCGCGAGCGCAACGGCTCCATCCACGGCTTCAAGGGTGCCGAAGCCATCGACTCTGCCAAGCTGCTGGAGACAGAAACCGACATCCTCATTCCGGCAGCCACTGAGAACGTCGTCACCAGCCGCAATGCCGAGCGCATTCGCACCCGCATTCTGGTGGAGGGTGCCAATGGACCCACGACCGCAGTGGCCGATGAGATCCTCGCCGAAAAAGGCGTCTTTGTTGTCCCGGACATCCTGGCCAACTCCGGCGGCGTCACCGCCAGCTATTTTGAATGGGTACAGGATCGCATGGGCTACTTCTGGAATGAAGCCACGGTCATTGAACGCCTTGAAGAGATCCTCAGCAACAGCTTCGATGATGTGCTTCGCTACGCGGAAACCCACGGCGTCAACAACCGTATCGCCGCATACATGCTCGCGATTGATCGCGTCGCCTTCACCATCAAGCAGCGAGGTATCTACGCCTGAACTCAAACATTTCTCCACACCACTCGAACTCCGGCTCAGTGCCCACTGGCCGGAGTTTTTCTTTGCTCTGCTTGCCTTCCATCAGTTTCATTCCAGTTCCTTTTCACCCTGTGCTATGCTGCCCTCAATCCTGAAGCATTCAACCTGCGCGATTCCGCGTCGGAGGTCCCCATGAAGCGCTGGCTTTCTCTCATCGTTTTTCTGCTGCCTGGTGTCCTGCAGGCGCAGTCGTCGCAGTTCCATACCGTTGCTGGCCAGGCTCGTTCCATGGTCGTTTCTAAATTTGGCATTGTTTCCACCCCGCAGTTTCTCGCCTCGCAGGCAGGGGCACACATTCTGGAGCAGGGTGGCAATGCGATTGACGCCGCCATTGCCGCCAACGCGGTCATGGGTGTGGTTCAGCCCTACGTCAACGGCATCGGCGGCGACCTGTTTATGCTCTACTACGACGCCAGGACAGGCAAGCTCTACGGCCTGAACTCGAGCGGATGGACCCCAAAGGCGCTCACCATCGAAGCACTCAAGGATCAGGGCATCACCTCCATCGATCCCATTGGAGTGAACACAATTGATGTTCCCGGTGCCGTCGCTGGATGGGATGCCATGCGCTCCCGCTTCGGCACTATGCCCTTCAGCAAATTGCTTGCCCCGGCCATCTACTATGCCTCCAACGGATTTCCCCTTGCCGAGCGCAATGCCCGCTACTGGATCGCCAAGCGACTGCTTGACCAGCCCGGCTATCGCCAGACCTACGTCATCTGGCCCAATCCACCGCAGCCCGGGGATCTCTTTCGCAATCCTGCCCTGGCCAACTCCCTGCGCCAGATTGCTGCCCACGGACGCGATGCGTTTTACAACGGCCCCATGACCGAAACCATGGTCAACTTCCTTCGCTCGCAGGGCGGACTGCATACGCTGGAAGACTTCCGAGACTTCCAGCCCGAATGGGTCGAGCCAGTCTCTACCACCTATCATGGCTGGACCATTTACGAGCTACCCCCCAACGGACAGGGCATCGCAGCCCTGTCCATGCTCAACATCATGGAGCACTTCCCGCTGTCGCAGTACGGACACAACTCCGTCAACGCGCTCCACGTCATGATTGAAGCCAAGAAGCTCGCCTATGCCGACATGTATCGCTACGTGGGTGACCCGCGATTCACGCCCATCCCTGTCCAGCAGCTCATCTCCAAGCAACTGGCCGACCAGCGCGCCCAGCTGATTCACATGGACAAGGCATCCTGCCAGGTGGTGCCATCGAAGATTGAAACCGAGCTCGACAAGCATGGCAACTCCACCATCTACCTGTCGGCCATCGACAAGGACGGCAACATCGTCTCGCTCATCCAGAGCAACTACGCCGGTTACGGTACAGGCATGGTCGCACCCGGGCTTGGATTCTCCTTTCAGAATCGCGGCGCCGGCTTCCAGATGACGCCCGGCCTGCCCAACTCCCTCGACGGCCACAAGCGTCCGCTGCACACCATCATTCCCGCCTTCATGGAAAAGGGCGACATCCGCATCGGATTCGGCATCATGGGTGGCTGGAATCAGGCCCAGGCTCACGCCCAGTTTGTCTCCAACATCGTTGACTTCCACATGAACGTCCAATCTGCCCTGGAACAGCCGCGCTTCACCAAGGAAACCTTTGCCGGCTGCGACGTCATGATGGAGGAGACCATACCCGCCGATGTGCGTTCCGGCCTGGCCGCACGCGGCCACCAGATTCAGCTACTGGAGCCGCTGTCGTTCACCGTCGGCCAGGGTGCAGCCGTCGTGCGCGATACCACACGCAAGGTCAACTTCGCGGCTGGCGATCCGCGCTCCGACGGCGCAGCCATTCCACAGGAGCCTCCCACACCGTAACCGCCGTGGAGTCACAATCCCGTGCAACGACCGACGGTGGAAGTCTACAGGAAGAGTTCGTGAGTCCATCCGAATTTCCTGCCGACTTCCACCGTCGCTTTTTCGATTGCATCCATTTGCCGCTTCCAGATCGCTGTCCGCGCGGAGCCAACCTCCGCTCCGTTGGCTGATTGCCTCCATCCTTCGCGGCAACGGAGCCGAAATTCTCCTGTTGCAAATCGATTAAGTAAAGGAATAGGATTGCGCTGCTTCGTGAAAATCAAATTGGAGTTCCTGTATGCGCCTGCACCTGCGAAAAACTCTCCTCCTGCCTTCCGTCCTGCTGGGGCTGTTCTGTGCCCCCATCTTCGCCGCAGACTCCGCCCTGTCCATGCACGTCACAGATAACGGCTACCTCGATGGACCCGGCGTAAGCATCATGCTGTATGACACCCCCTTCAGCCCCGTCTTCTTTGATCAGAAGAACTCCGCCATGCAGATCATCCTGCACGGCAATCGCATCGCGACCAATGGCAGTCTTCGGCTCTCTGCCACGCCCGAGCAGTGGGATGTGATCCCAACCATCCAGGGACACCATGCTGACAAGGCGCAGAACCGGCTCACTGCCGATCTTGCCTATCCGGCCTATCACCTCACTTACCATGTCTTCGTTGCCCCGGAGCCGGGCGGTGTCCGTGTCTCCGTCAATCTGGACCAACCGCTTCCTGCCGCCTTGGTCGGCCGCGCTGGCTACAATCTTGAGCTGGTTCCCACCACGTATCAGGACAAACCTTACACCATCGACAACCACACCTACGGCATCCTGCCACGCTATCCTGAGGATCGCATGAAGGTGGCACCACCCAGCTCCGGCGACCCCAAGCGTGTCTGGTACGTCGAGCAGTGGCATCAGACCGAGGGATACACCGAGCCGCTTCCGTTGGCTTCCGGCAACAGCATCACTCTGGGTGCCAACGATCCGCTCAATCGCATCCGCGTCACCTCCGACAGCGGTCCCATCGGCATTTTTGACGGTCGAGACAAAGCGCAGAACGGCTGGTTTGTCCTGCGCACACTGGTTCCTACCGGAAAAACCACCGATGCTATCGTCTGGCACATTCATCCCAGTTACATCCCGGGCTGGACGCGTCCTCCTGTCATCGCCCACAGCCAGGCCGGGTATGCTTCCGCCTTTCAGAAGCAAGCCATTCTCGAACTCGATCCCCATTTCGATGCTCCCCATACCGCCAGTCTGCTGCGGCTCGGCGACGATGGAGCCTATCATCTCGTTTATTCCGGCCCTGTCAGCGCGCCTACTCCGTGGCTTCGCTACGCCTACTCGAAATTTGACTTCTCCTCCGTCACGCAGCCGGGTCTCTACGTAATCGAATATGCCGGACAGCGCAGCGATGTCTTCCCCATCGCCAAAAACGTATACGATCACACCTGGCAAACCACTCTTGACGGCTTTCTTGCCGTGCAGATGGATCATGTCTCCGTGCGCGATGGATACCACGAATGGCATGGCGTGGCCCATCTTGATGATGCCCGTCAGGCTCCGGCCAACACGCCACACTTCGATGGATACCGCATGGGCCCGGACACATACTCCCCGTTCAAGCCAGGCGAACATATCCCCGGACTCAATGTCGGCGGCTGGTACGATGCCGGCGACTACGACAACGACGACTACGGCCAGTACGCCACGCTGCAGAATCTTTCGCTCACATACGACACCTTTCATCCCAGGTGGGATGAGCTGATGGTCAACGAAAAGGCGCGCTCGGTGGAAATGCATCGACCCGACGGCGTACCCGACATCGTCCAGCAAGTGGCTCACGGCGCCCTGCAGCAGCTTGCCCAGATTCATGCCTTCGGCCACCCAATTGTGGGCATCCAGTCTGCATGGCTCACCCAGTACACCTTCGTCGGAGATGCTGCCTCCCAGACCGACAACCTGCTCTACGATCCGAAACTGGGCCCCGATGAGCGCAAAGGCGGCTACTCCGGCAAGCCCGATGATCGCTGGGCATGGACCGGCTACACAGTCTTCAACCAATACGGCGCGGCTGCCTCGCTTGCTGCCGCCTCACGCGTACTCAAGGGCTGGGATGATCCCCTGTCCCGGCAATGCCTCGATGCCGCCATCAAGCTTTGGAATGACCAACAGACCCATCCTGCGCCAAATCCCATGCGCGGAAGATTTGCCCGCTTCGGCGGTCTGGACTGGTCCGCAGCGCTCGAACTGATGATTGCTACCAACGGCGCGCAGCCCTACAAGCAGCGTGTCGAGCAGCTTTTCCCACAGATGATCCAGCAGATGGGCTTCCGCGGCTGGACGGCTGTCCGCGCACTTCCCTATCTCGACACCAGCTACAAGGCACAGTTTCGTAAGGCCCTCGTTGCCTGGCTGCCGCAGATGAATAAGCAGATGGAGGCGACGCCCTTCGGTGTTCCTCCGGCACGCGGGGACTGGGGTGGTGCAGAGCAGGTCGCCAACTTCGGCTCTCAGATGTACTTCCTCCACGAGGCCTTCCCGGATATCGTCGGTCCCGAATACACCCTTCGCGCGGCCAACTATCTGCTGGGAACGCATCCGGTTTCCAGCCAGTCCTACATCGCTGCCATCGGAACCAACTCCCGTACCCACACCTACTCCAACAACCGCGGCGACTACTCCTACATTCCAGGCGCCATGATTCCCGGCTACATCGTCATCAAGCCGGATTTTCCCGAATGCATGACCGACTGGGGCATGCTCTGGTTCGAGCATGAAACCACCGTATCGGCAGCCAGTAGCTGGGTGCTCGTCGCCAATGCCGCCGAAGCCATCGTTAACGAAGCATCCACACACTCCGCCGGAAATTAGCCCCTCCAGCAAAGCCTGCTCCCCGCGCAGCCAGAGCATTCTCAGCCTGGCTGTGCGGACTCAGCAGCACCCCACATCTCCGGCCTGTAGCTCTGTTCCGTCGTCCGACGCACCAAAGTAGCGCCGCTGGAAGAATCGGGCCAGATTCACCAGCGCAATCATCACCGGAACCTCCACCAGCGGCCCGATCACCGCCGCAAACGCCTCGCCGGAGTTCATTCCGAAGACGGCCACCGCCACCGCGATCGCCAGCTCAAAATTGTTCGAAGCTGCCGTAAACGCAAGCGTCGTCGTCTTCGCGTAATCAGCACCCAGGCGCTTACCCATCCAGAACGAAACCAGATACATCACAACGAAATACACGAGCAGCGGCACGGCAATCCGCAGCACATCCAGCGGCAGTCGCACAATTGCATCGCCCTTCAGCGAAAACATCACCACAATCGTGAACAGCAGCGCCACCAGCGTGAGCGGTGCAACGCGCGGAACAAACCTGCTGTCATACCACTCGCTCCGCCATCCGCGACGCAGCAGCGCTCGCGTCACCAGCCCGGCCGCAAACGGAATCCCCAGATAAATCGCCACACTTTTGGCAATCTCCGCCATCGCGATGTGCACCACCGTTCCGCGCAGCCCCAGCCACTGCGGCAGCACCGAGAGAAACACCCACGCATATGCCGAATAAAACAGCACCTGAAAGATCGAATTGAATGCCACCAGCCCGGCGGCGTATTGCGCATCGCCTTTCGCCAGTTCGTTCCAGACGATCACCATCGCGATGCATCGGGCAAGGCCGATCAGAATCAGCCCGGCCATATACTCCGGATACCCGCGCAGAAACACCACCGCAAGCGCAAACATCAGCACCGGCCCGATCACCCAGTTCTGCAGCAGGGACAGCCCGAGCACCCGCCCATTGCGAAAGACTTCGTGCAGCGATTCAAAGCGCACCCGCGTGAAAGGCGGATACATCATCAGGATCAGCCCCGCTGCAATCGGTAGCGAGACCGTGCCTACGCTCATCCGATTCAGCAGCGGCGTTACACCCGGCGCCAACCATCCCAGCGCCAGTCCCGCCGCCATAGCCGCAAAAATCCATCCCGTCAGATAGCGATCCAGAAACGTCAACCGGCCCTTCTTCGCCGCCATCTCCTACAACCTCCCGATCTGGTCAATCTCGCGCCGGATCGCCATCTCTTCCAGCGTAGCCAGCGGCAGACTTAGAAACAGGCCAATCCGCCGATCCAGCACCGTAAACGCATCGCGAAACGCGCGCGCAATCTCCTCGTCGCTACCCTTCACCGCAGCCGGATCGGGAATGCCCCAGTGCGCCGTCATCGGCTGTCCGGGCCACAGCGGACACTGCTCTTTCGCCGCGCTGTCACAGACCGTAAAAACAAAATCCATCCGTGGTGCTCCCGGCAACGAAAACTCATCCCACGATTTGCTCCGTAATCCCTCGGTCGCCATGCCCACGGAGGCAATTTGCGCCAGTGCCTCTTTGCGCGGCTCGCCCGTCGGACGGCTACCCGCGCTGTAAGCCGTGAATCTGCCTCGGCCCTTGTGATTCAAAATCGCCTCGGCCATAATCGAGCGCGCCG
>JAKBAG010000096.1 GCA_021809235.1 Acidobacteriota bacterium | reverse complement strand
TCCCAGCCGCGTACTCAACCCGCGCAGCAGCTCCGCCAAACCACCCCGCCCGGCGCGCACAATCCACATCCGCTCCGGCATCTCCCGCAAACACTCCGCCACAAATGCCAGCCGCTTCGCACTCACCTGGTCCCGCTCCATCCACTCCTCATCCCACACAAATACCACCGGAGCCTCTGGATACCGCCGCAGCGCCTCCTGCTTCGGATTCAGACTTCCGTTATGCACCCAGATCAGCGGGCGCCGCATTGGCTTGTCCGCCGCTACTCCATCCATCACGCGACGCAGCCGCCCGGCCGGCCAACGACCATCCCCTTTCTCCGCTGCCGTAGCGGCCGCCACCTCCGCGCTGGCTCCAAACAGCCGTCCGGCCAGCTCCTCATAGCTGCCCTCCATCGGGCAACCCCGATCTGCCAGTGCGCACCCCTGACAAAACTGTCCCCCCGAGTACCGCTCCAGATTCTCCCGATTGAAAATGTACGGCTTGCTCCCGAACGTAGAGGCTACCCACTGCCAGGACAGGTCATTGCTCGCAGCATCTCCGTCCAGCAAATGCTCCCGAAACCACGCCGCACCTGCCTGCCACCGCACCCGCCTCCAATGCACTAGATACGCCGCCATCCACATCCGCGCATGGTTGTGTAGATATCCGCTCCGCTGCAACTGTCCGCTCCAGGCATCCATGCACCGCAGCCCGGTCCGGGCTCCGCGTACATCCTCCGGAAGCTCCTCGAGGCGGGCAGCCACCCCTGTCTTGTCCGCCTCCATATCCGCGCCCACGGCCCCATCCAGCGCTCCATACACACGCTGCCAATACTCCCGCCATGCCAGCTCCTGCACCAGCTTTTCCGCGCCCGCACCCGCAGCCGCCAGCGCCGCATCCCGCACCTCGCCCAGCGTCAACACCCCATGCCGCAGATAGGGGGAAAGCCCCGTCACCTGCCCATCCAGAAAATTCCTGCTCCGCGCGTATCCCACCGGGTCTACCGCCAGCAACGCAGCCTCGGCCGCCGACCGACCGCCTCGCATCCGCTCCGGCACTGCCGTCTGTCGCCAGGCATGCTCACTCCACCGCCCTGCCTGCGCATCCGCGCCATCCCCAGCTACATCCGCATTTCCGTCTGCCTGCAGATCCGCGCGCACCTGCGCCTCCAGCAGCGCCGCATCTCCGCAGTCCCCATACACATTCCGCTCATGCAGGATCATCACCCCTACAGCCTAACTGCCCGCCACTATCCAGCCCACATCCAGACCCAACCCCGTTGCTACCCTGTCAAAACCCATCCGAACACTGCCCTCAACCACGCGAACAACGGGAGCGCAACCGCAGCCTTCCACGAAAGGCGCAGCCAGTGCTGCGCTGCTGCAACCAATTCCGGGATGGGAGAATAAGAGCAGTGATCTCCGACCCGAATCAAATCGCACACCTCCCTGCCAGCCAGCCCCTCAGCGAAACCGACGATTCCTGCGGGCGCGGCACGACGGTCTGTGCCGACTTTGGCCTCTATCTTTCCATCCCCTTCTGCCGTTCCAAGTGCACCTACTGCAACTTTGCCTCCGGCGTCTACCCCGCCAGCCAGCATGACCGCTATGTCGCCCGCCTCATCGCCGACCTCGATGCCGGCCGCAGCTGGACCCACGCGCAGGGCCTGGATCTGCCCACCACGCTGACCTCCATTTACTTCGGCGGCGGCACGCCTGTCCTACTCGCGCCCCATCACTTCGACGCGCTTTTTGCAGCCATCGCTCGCAACTTCCAACTCGCCCCCGATATCGAGATCACCATCGAATCCGCCCCCGGCCAGCTTGCCGACGTCACCCTTGACGCACTCGTCCGCTGCGGCGCAAACCGCATCAGTCTTGGTGTGCAAAGCTTCCTCGATCGGGAAGCCGCCATCAGCGGCCGTCTTCACACCCGGACCCAGACCCTGGCTGACATTGCCCGCATTCGTGCCGCCGGCATCTCCAACCTCAACCTTGATCTGCTCGCCGGACTCGCCGGCCAGACCCTCGACTCCTGGCGCGAATCCCTTGGCGTCCTGCTCGACAGCGGCACGCCCCACGCCAGCATTTATATGCTGGAAATCGACGAGGACTCCCGGCTCGGCCGCGAGTTGCTCGACGGTGGCGCGCGCTACTACGCCGAGCTTGTCCCCTCCGATGACGCCATCGCCACCATGTACCAGACCGCCGTCGAAACCCTGGCCCACGCCGGACTCGCCCAGTACGAAATCTCCAACTTCGCCCGTCCCGGCCACGCTTCCCGCCACAACCTCGGCTACTGGCGGCGCACGCCGTATCTCGGGCTCGGCCTCGACGCCTCGTCCATGCTCTTTGCCGCTCCAGCCGCCAGTAACGCACCTGCGCAGCATCCCGGCTCACGCCCCAGCCTCCGCTTTACCACCACTGCCGACCTTGCCACCTACCTCGAACATGGCGCAAACCAACGCGGAAACCCGGCCAACAGTGTCTTAGGCACGGCCTCAACTCTGGCCCCGCCCATCGCCGAGCAAAACTGGCTCGGTCCTGTCCAGCAAATTGAAGAGTCCTGGTTTCTCGGCCTGCGCTGCAACTCCGGCATCCATCTTGGCCAACTCCGCCAGATCTTTGGCCACGCTGCCCTCGAGCCATCTCTGGCCGCCGCCCAAACGCTCGTCCAGGACGGCCTGCTCCAGACCACCCCCGACGGCTTCGCCCTTACTCCTCGCGGCCGCCTGCTCTCCAACGACGTCTTCGCCGCATTCCTCGGCCTCACCCGCTAACGAAGCCAACTGTGGATGCAGCCAGTTTCCGTGTATGCGGATTCACAGGAGGAGGCAAGCGTGTCACCAGACACACGAACACTGCCCGGTTCCTTAGCGTCGTTTTTCCACTGCGTGGATTTGTCGCGCCAGCAGCTCGTACTGATCCGAGGCAATATAGTCCACTCCGGCTGCTATCGCAGCGCTCCAGCGGATGCGAACGGCCGCCAGAGAACCAAAGTTGTATCCGTGGAACCATCCATTCGCACTCAGATCAGCCTTCGGGGAGCCATCCAGCGTATAGAAGCGAATCCACAAATTATTTGCGTGTGCGCGCTTCACCAGTGCCTGCAGCCGCTCCTGCTTGGCTGCCGTCCACGCTCCGGCAGCTGGTTGACCAGCAGGCTCAACCACGCGCCATGAGTTGTTCCACCATCGCCGATAGTTGCTGGCAGCCTCCGCATCCAGCACCTCCGGCGCAGCGGCTGGAGGCTTCTCTGCCGAGTGGATCGCTCCAAAGACATACAATCGCTCACCATCCTGCAACTCATCGTAGAAAACCTTCTGCTGCGCATCTGCTTCGCCGGTCAGCACCAGGATCGGCCGTACCTCCAGCGGCTGCGGACTGTTATCCTCGGCCACCTTGCGGGCACTTGTAATCCAGTCGGCATGGCTCTGCAGCAGGGCGCGAATGGCGCGCAGATGCTCTGGCTTCACATCCTTGAAATCCAGGTTCAATGTAATCAGCGGCCACTGTGAACGGTCTCCGCTGGCCAGCGCGCGTTCCACCACCGGTCGCACCGTGTCAAAGAAGTAGTGCTCCAGCGTGGGTTCCTGTCCAGTCAGGGGAGCTCCGTGCGTCACTACGGACCAACTTCGGCCTGTCTTCGGATCGGTATACCAGGCCAGATCCTGTTCGATAGCCAGCGGCGTTCCCGTTGACAGTGCGCGCTCAATCCGGTCACTCCACCACTCGAAATACGGATAGCAGTTGTGCGCATCCATCACGGAGCGAGTCCCTGGCCGCGCGCGGGTCGTTGGGCTTGCCGTCGCAGTTCCAGTCGCTCTGTGCGGCTGCGCATGGGCTGCTGCATGGGTGTTGTGCCCCATGATCCACACCGCTGCCGCCAGCAGCCAAACGATTCTCTGTCCATTCCCTGGCATTTCGCCTCACCTCCGCATCCATTGATCCTGCAGAAACCAACCGTTCAGCGGCGCAATCGCATCCTGCAAGCCATTGCGCCGCCCAGCGTGCTCAGAAGCTGATGCGCAGTGCAAACTGCATCACGCGCGGATCGGCGGAAAGCGTCGTGATGGCGCCGGCGCTGCTGTTGCTTACGTTTCCGCCCGGCTGGCCAAACACCGCATGGTTGGCCAGGTTAAAGACCTCCCAGCGAAACTCGCTCGACCAGCGGTTCGTGATCGGAAACTCACGAATCAGCGCAAAGTCAAACAGGTCCGTCGGCGGTCCCACCAGCGTATTGCGGCCGCTGTTGCCAATCATGTACTTGCCCGGATCGGTGAACGGGGTTGCCACATTGCTGCTTGCCATGCACTTCGGGTTCAGATTGTCATAGAACCAGCATTGCTGGCTCTTGATGTAATGCACGGGTGCAGCCACATTCGGCACTGCCGTTGCAAATCCGTAAGCATCGAGCAGGCTGCTTTCGCTTCCCCAGTTTGCCGTGAACGGATGTCCACTGTAGTAGGTGTAGACGCCCGAGGTTTGCCAGTCACCCAGAATCCAGCTCGCCACCCCATGCTGCAGCATCGCGCGCCCGCGTCCGAAGGGGAACTGATAGACATAGGTCGCCGAGATGCGGTTGCGTACGTCAAAGTCCGCGCTGCCGTACCACGCAGCGTCGTTGCGTCCATTAGGAGCAGCGCCGGAGTTCGATTCCAGCTCTTCTGGAGCATTATCCAGCGCGTGGGAATACGTGTAGGCAGCCCGCACGCTCAAACCGTTGCGCATGGCACGCACCAGCGAGGCCTGCAGCCCGTGGTAGTTGCCACGCCCAATCGAATCCATGTACTCCACCTGCCCAAAGTCCGGATACGGAACCGTGCCGCCCGGAGCGCTCGCGCTCGTCACCACCTGGTTGCCGGCAATCAGCACCTGGTTATAGTTGCGCAGCACGTCCAGATTGCTGGAGTGTGTGCCCACATAGTCCAGCTCGCCCAGCCAGGCCTGCCCCAGCTGCCGCTGCACGCCTACACTCCACTGTTCCACCGTCGGCGGCGCCAGGTTCGGATTCTCCGAGCGAATATGGAAGTTCTGCAACTGGTTGAAGTTAATCGTGCCGGGATTCAGAAAGTTGGTTGGGAATCCGACCGAGGGCTTCAGCACCGGCTGGCTGTTGCTGGCCAGCGTCTTGTTCACCAGGTTCGGCGGATTCTCCGCCAGCTGATTCTCGCTGCCAATGCGCTCCAGACCCGTGTAGTAGATGCCAAAGCCGCCATGCAGCACCGTGTTGTCGGTCACCGCATAGGAGACTCCAATCCGTGGCGCAAAGTCCGTCGTGTTCGGATGCACCAGCGTCCGATCATAGATCGAGCCGGATTTGGCAAAGACCAGCGAGCCGCTGCCGGCCGGGTTGAAGTTCGCCATCCGGTTCTGCCCCTCATACGCCGGCGTGTTGAAGTCATACCGCAGGCCCAGATTCAGCGTCAGTCGTGGTGTCACCTTCCAGTCGTCTTCGGCAAAGCCGGAGGCCATCCACATCCGCTGATCCACAAAGAAGACATTCGTCAGCTGCGTATATTCAGTTGCGCCAATCAGACCATCCGCGTAGGACAGTCCCGTAAAGATACCCGTGAATGTCAGATCGCCACGTGTTCCCGGCTCATCCTGAAACAGGTTGCGCATTGGAGCAAAGAGATTCGCTCCCACCTTGAGCGTCTGGTTTCCATGCGTCCAGGAGAGCGTGTCCACGTATTGATACAGCATTGGAACCTGCTGCTTCGGCAGGTAATCCGGCGATCCCAGGAAGGTCTTGTTCACAAAGTTGGTCAGCGGAACACCGCCACCTGTGGCCGGATTTTGCGGAATTCCCGGCACAAACTGCCCGGCATACTGCGTCAATCCAAACGGCTGCTGGGCTGCAAACGAGTAGTCCCGCACCCAGCCAAACCGGAAGTCATTGACCATCGTCGGACTCAGCACCCGCGTGTAGCCCAGCACCAGGCTTGCGCCCTTCAGAATCTGGTTGCCCCACGCCGAGGTCGCACTGCCGTCGGCCAATCCGCCAAAGAATCCCGGAATATCCCGCGTACGGTTGAAGTAGTTGAAGCGCGCAAAGACCGTATCAACCGGCGATACTGTCCAGTCCAGCCGCGTATCCAGACTTCCGTTAAAGTCCGTCAAGGCTCCGGTGCGCGAAAAGTTGTTCAGCTCCGGATAATTGGCTCCGCCGTTCTTAAAGTTTGGCTCCGGAAACAGTGCCATCAGCGCCTTCACGCTGGAGTCAATCTGATTGCCTGGTATCTGGTTGTTCGTGTACGGTTGGCAGCCACCGCTCTTCAGGTTATAGGGTGTGGAACAGGTTGTCGGATCATAGATCGTCGGATACGGCGCAATTCCATCTGCCGCTGCTGCCGCCGGACTGAAGTCTCCGATCCGTTCGTTGTCCAGCGGCACTGTGGCCACACGGGAAACACCCTGCTTGATGCGCGTCTCTTCATAGTTGCCGAAGTAGAACAGACGGTTGCGCAGAATCGGCCCACCCAGGCTGCCACCGAACTGGTTCTGATTGTCCTCCGCCTTTTTCGTCAGAGACTGCTTGGAAAAATAATCGAATGCATCAAAGAACTGGTTGCGGACATACTCATAGGCTGTTCCGTGAATGCTATTCGTTCCGCTGCGCGTGTTCACGGAGACCACCGCGCCCGGCGCACGTCCATACTCGGCCGAATACGGATTTGTGATCACGTTGAACTCGGAAATCACATCCACGGATGGATGCGCTGCCTCTGAGCTCAGCTCCTGCACATTCTCTGAGAACGTATTGTTGTCAATGCCGTCCAGAATGAAGTTGTTCTGCAGCGAATGCACGCCGTTCACGTTGAAGTCGCCGGTACGTCCTGCCGCCGTCGATCCGGCCTGATTCGTATACCGGTTGATCTGCACGCCCGGCACAACGCGCAGCAGATCATCCCAGTTGCGCAGAAACAGCGGCGTCTCGCTGATCGTATCCTGCGTCACAATCGTGCTGATAGACGCATCATCGCGGGCCAACGCATTTGCCTCGGAGGTCACCTGCACCGTCTGGCTCTCCGAGCCCACGTGCATCTGCAGATCGGCACGAGCGCGCGCGCCCACATTGATCGTGATCGACTCGCTGGCTACCGTAAAGCCCGGTGCCGACACCGTCAGCGTGTACACACCAATCGGCAGATTCGGCATCTGATACTGCCCATCCGGCTGCGACTTTTCCACGCGCCGATAGCCGGTTGCGCCATCGACCACCATCACCTTCGCCCCGGCCAGCGCCGCCCCGGAGCTGTCGCTGATCTGTCCGCTCAGGCTTCCCGTATTCACCTGTGCCCGTCCCGGAACGGCTACAGCCAGCAGCAGCACCAGCAGCCACCACCCAATGCTCCGATTGCCAGCCATCTCCGGTACTGTCGTTTTGCGGCTGCTGCCTGCCAGCCTGCCAGCCGCTATGCGCCTCCTGATATCGAACCGCGTCATGGAAACCCTCCTCGGAAAGTTCAGGTCCAAGCCTGTCCAAACAGCCTGATCCTACGAATTCCCCAGGACGCCCAACAGAGTGTAATTTCCCCTTTCACCGTGCATGCACCCGTGAAAAGTCCCGCTATCTCTATGAGCAATATCCACTTACTTCGAAGATGAAAATCTCTCGAATCCGCTCGCTATCCACCGTCTATCCCCCGGCATATTCATGCGTCGTTCATCTCGGTGGCCTACAGTGCAAACAGGAAAAGTCCATCCATCGCAGGGAAGGAGGCCGTTCCGTGAGTCTTGCGCACATCCCCCTCGAGCCACTGCCGGAGCAATCCGGTCTCGATCTCGATCCGCGCTGGCAGGCTGCACAGCGCATTGTCGCCAGCAGAATCTTCTCTCGCTCCACGCTGCTCACACGCCTGTTGCTGCACCTGGTTGCTGCTACCATTCAAGACCGCACCCAACACCTGACGGAAACCCGCATCGGCGTTGCCGTCTTCTCCCGCAAGCCCGGCTATCGTACCGATGAAGACAATATCGTGCGCACCTACGCGCGCATGCTGCGTCGCCGTCTCGCAGAGTTCTATGCTGATCCCCAATGCGCCGAATCCATCCGGATCGAGGTTCCAGTAGGCCAGTATGCTGCCGTCTTTCTGCCCCACAAGCCATCCATGTTCTCGTCGGCTCAGCTCCCGGAAGCACCTACGGACCTTCCCCAAACTCTCGTTGCCGCTGCCAACCCTGCGCATCGCACCGAACCGACCCGATGGCCTCGTCCGCTTCTCTTCGTGGCCAGCGCACTGGTCCTGGTCGGCGCACTGGCTTCGTTCGCAGTCCTCCAGCGATTTCTACGCCCCGACCTCCGCAGCGCCTTCTGGAGTAGCCTCTTTCCACCCGGTGGCAGAACCCTCCTCGTTCCGCCCGATAGCGGCCTGAACCTGGCTGAGGACATCGCAGGCAAGTCCGTTCCGCTGGCCGACTATGCCAGCGAATCCTCGCTGCCCATGGCCCTGGCCGACCTCTCGCCACAGGCTCGCCGCGACCTGCTCACCCAGCGCTATCTCGACTTTGAGAGTCTTCGCATTCTTGAAAAACTGGAGCAGATACCGCAGTCGTCTCCGCAGCGCGTCCAACTTCGTTTTCCCCGCGACCTGACCCTCGACGACCTCAAATCCGGCAACACTATTCTGCTCGGCTCCATTACCTCCAACCCGTGGGCTGAGCTAAGTGATGCCTCCGCCGACTTCCGCGTGGTCGCAAACCAGGACATGTCCCAGGCCTGGATCGTCAACCTCCATCCGCAGCCCGGCGAAAGTGCTACCTACCAGAGCCACTGGAACGAACCTGCACATACCTCCTATGCGCTGGTCAAGTACCTGCCCAACCTCACCGGCAACGGCTACATGCTCTTTCTCGAAGGGCTCGATGTCGCCGGAACCGAGGCAGCTGCCGATGAGATTCTCAGCGATCCGGATTTTACGCAGGTCCTGCGCCGCGCTGCCCTGCCCAATGGACGATTCCGACCCTTTGAGCTGCTGCTGCAGACCACCAGCCTGCGTTCCAAATCCGTACATGCGCAACTGCTGGCCACACGCATCCACACAGCCGCTCAACTCTGAAAACCTTTCCCCGGCAGGGCACCTGGTGCTCGCAGACAACAGTAAGGGCTGCCCACACAGGGCAGCCCTTGCCAGCATTTCAACCGTCTGGGATTGCTTCCCTCGTCAGCGGCGCGCAGGCGCTGACGACGGAGTCGCCGGTGGAGTGCTCGAGACGTACGCCGCCGTCACATCCAGCCGCGCCTTCCACGGATCAGTCTCCGCCACCGGACCATGATCCGGTGTAAAGTCCATCACCATATTCGTCTCCGGTGTATACCGTGGCCACGCCACCGCATTCCCCGTGCTGGGATCGCCCGTCTTGGCAAATGACACCCAATAGCTCAGCATCGCGCGGGCCATGGCCTCATCCTGCGGAGCCAGACTGCTGCCGTACTTGGCCGCCACCGTATCAAACGCAAACGGAATCTCCGTAGCATGCGGCGCACCCGGCCACTGCTTGCGCATCGACTGTGCCACATAACCAAAGCGATAGATGTAGGCTGGCTCACCTTCGGAGGCAAATACGCTGGCCACAAACCGCGCCGGCTCCACCATGAAGCGATCCATGTTCACCATGTAGCGCACTGCTTCCAGACTGCCTTTGCCGGTTGGGTCATACGCCGCCATCGCTTTGTCGCGATTCTCCCCGAACTCGGCAAACAGCGCCTCCTTGCTGGGCTGAAAACCAAAGCCAATATCCAGGCTGTTGGTCCCGATCAGCAGTGGCACATGCCATCCGGCTCCCGACAGGTAGACCGTCTGCGGATCGGCCACCACAATGCGCCCATCGATCATCGGACCGGCATACCCTGGTTGCGACATCGTAGCCATGTTCAGGTTGCCACGCACCGCTTCCGCTGGCAGTTTGCGCAGCGCCTCCAGCGCAGCTTTCCCGTTTCCCGTAATGCCCACGCTTCGCGCAAACTCCAAACCGATCGACTCTGCCGAAGCCGGCCCATTGGGTAGCGCCGTGCTTACATACCGCTCTCCACCCAGATTCGTTCGCCCACCGCCGGACTCAATGATCGCCTTGGTAAACAGTCCCTTGCTCAGTGGAGAAGTGAGTAGCATGTGTACGGAGAATCCGCCTGCAGACTCACCCAGCACCGTAACGTTCGATGCATCTCCGCCAAAGGCTGCAATATTGCGCTGGACCCACTGCAATGCAGCAATCTGGTCCATAAATCCATAGTTGCCCAGCATGCCATCGGGATTCTCCCGCGTCAGCTCCGGAAAGGCAAAAAAACCAAACCGT
>JAKBAG010000095.1 GCA_021809235.1 Acidobacteriota bacterium | reverse complement strand
GCAGATAGATCCTGCCGGTTGGCATGAGTGGTCACCGGGCAGGACGCACTCGCTCGATACGGCCTACTTTGCCGAATATGATTCCACCGGTCCGGGAGCTTCCGCAGACAAGCGGGATCCACATGCCCACCAGTTGACCGCCGCAGAGGCTGCGCAGTACGAGCCGATGCGCTATCTGGCTGGCTGGGACGGTTGGAATCCGCTTGCTGAACTGGCCGCGCGCAAGGGGCTTGCAACCTCTGCCACTAAGCAAGATTTTCAAAGATAGCTGCTGCGCCCATGCCGCCGCCAACGCACATCGTTACCATGCCGTAGCGCGAGCCACTGCGGCGCAGTTCATTCAGCAGTGTGGCCGTCAGCTTGGATCCGGTGCAGCCCAGCGGATGACCCAGCGCAATCGCTCCGCCATTCACATTCACCCGGACCGGATCGAGCCCCAGTTCGCGGATCACCGCCAGCGACTGCGCGGCAAACGCCTCATTCAGTTCCACGCGGTCGATCTGCTCCAGTTGCATGCTGCACTGCCGCAGCACCTTCGGAATGGCATAGATGGGCCCTGCGCCCATCTCTTCCGGCAGGCAGCCTGCCGTGGCATAGCCAACAAAGCGTGCCAGCGGCTTCAGTCCAAGCTCCTTCGCACGCGCAGCACGCATTACGATGGTGGCTGCGGCCCCATCCGAGGTCTGCGAGCTGTTGCCCGCCGTCACGCTGCCGTTCGCCTTGAAGGCGGGTTTCAGCTTTGCCAGCGCATCCAGCGAGGTGTCTGCGCGCGGACCTTCGTCTACGGTAAGCGTAGTCTGCTGGCTTATCGTCTGGCCCGCCTTGCCGGAGAGAGTATTGCGGACAACGGTGACCGGAATGATCTCATCAGCAAAGCGATTCTCCGCCTGCGCGGCCAGCGCCCGTCGATGGCTCTCCAGCGCGAAGGCATCCTGATCTTCGCGGCTCACGTTGTATCGGGTAGCCACGCGCTCGGCCGTCAGGCCCATGGTCAGCAGCGAGGCCGGGTAGTGCTCCGCCAGCCAGGGATTGGGGCTTGGCTTGTTGCCGCTCATCGGGATCAGGCTCATCGACTCCACGCCACCGGCGAGGACCGCCTGCGCCGCACCGGTCTGCACTCGCATGGCCGCCTGTGCAATCGCTTCCAGGCCCGAAGCGCAGAGCCGGTTCACCGTCACGGCAGGAATCTCCACTGGAAGCTGGGATCGGAGCACGATGTAGCGTGCAATATTCCAGCCCTGTTCGCCTTCCGGCAGGGCGCAGCCGAAGATCACATCCTCCAGCATGGTCGGCTCCAGCGCAGGAACCCGCTCCAGCGCTCCATGCACGGCTGCTGCGGCCAGATCTTCCGGTCGCGTGTTGGAAAACATTCCTTTGCCGGAGCGGCCAACCGCCGTTCGCACTGCGCTGACGATGACTGCTTCTTCCATGCTGCTACCTCTCGGTGACGCTATTGGTCCGCTTCAAATATCTGCCACTGTCCCTGCATCCACAGGTGATAGGTCGTACGCGTATCGATGACGCTGTCGGCCACCGCATCGTGATCCGGTGTGGCCGGCGGCGAGGACTGCGATGCAAATGCATCGTGAAACTGACGGGGTGTGGCCGCATCAATCCCCCAGTTGAAGCCCAGCACGCCGCTGGGATCATGCGCTTGCAGCCGCGCCGTCTCCTGCCACTGTGCCAACTCTGTCGGAGACGCAACCGGAGCATCGGCAAGGAAGACCAGCAGGGAAGTGGTGCCCTGGACCGAGCACAGCATCGCCCAGTCCTCCGTGCCCGCATGCTCAAAGCTGCCGTGGATTACGTTCTCTGGCCGATGCGCCTGCCAGGTTTGCGGAATCATGCAGCCGCGCTCGGTCAGCACGGCGGCTATCCGCGAAGGAATCTCAGGAAATGAGGAGACAGGCAGGCGGCGAAACTGGTAGCGACGCATTACGCCATCCACGCGCAGGGTCCCGCTGGCCACCGATTCGCTGGCCGACTGGGCATGGGCCTGTCCACTGCCCGCTGCAACAACAGTTGCGGCAACCACGACAGCGGTAATCCGGATCAGGATGGAATGCCTGCGCTTCATCTCTCTGCCGTTCCTAATTTCGCAGCGGCTTGCCGGTTTTCAGCGTGTGTGCAATCCGCTCCAGTGTCTTGCGCTCGCCACACAGGCTCAGAAACGCCTCGCGTTCAAGTTCCAGCAGCGTCTGTTCGCTGATCGGTGTTCCGGGAGAGACCCTGCCGCCGCACAGCACGCCTGCCACCTTGCGTGCCACTTTCTGGTCGTGTTCGCTGGCATATCCTGCCTCACCCATCATAAAAATCCCCGTCTCCAGCATCGCCAGCACAGGTGCTCCGGCTGCTGGAATCGATGCTCGCGGTTGCTGGGCCGTGTAGCCCATCTCCGCCAGCAGCAGGGCCTGTGCCTTGGCGTCCAGCAGCAGCCGTTCGCGATGCATCGTGATCCCATCCCGCGCTCTGGCCAATCCCATCTCCCGTGCCTCGGCCGCTGAGGTTGAAACCTTCGCCATCGCAATCGTCTCCAGCGAGCGCTTCAGAGCCGCGGCATATTCCGCCGACTGGGCAAACTTCGAGGCAGGATCGCGCGGCTCCGGCGGGGCAAAGGATGCGGCTGCATCCAGTGCGCGGAGAGTCATCTCCTTGGTACCGCCGCCGCCTGGAATCAGCCCAACGCCTACTTCCACCAGCCCCATGTATGTCTCCGCATGCATCTGTCGATGTGCCGCATGCAGTGCCATCTCCGCTCCACCGCCCAGGCAAAGCGCATACGGAGCTACCACCACCGGCCGCGGACAAAACTTGATCGCTGCCGTCATCGACTGGAAGGCGCGAATGGCCTGATGTACCTCGTCCCACTCCCCTTCCTGCGCCGCCAGCAGCAGTTGCATCAGGTTTGCGCCCACAGAGAAGTTTTCCTGGTCGCTCGTGATCACAAACGAGGAAAAGTTGAGCACAGCATCGCTGCCGGCAGCCAGCGACGCGGTCAGCATCGCCACCACGTCTCCGCCAATCGCTGATTTCTGCGAGTGCAGCTCCAGGCATCCCACGCCATCGCCCAGGTCAATCAGAGAGGCTCCCGGATTACTGCGCACCACCCGCGACGGCTGTGCGCGGAAGCTGGCCACCATCGCATGCCCTGGCTCGCTCTGCCTGGGCATATACTGCCCGCTCTCCGGCTCATAAAATCCCGACTCCGAGTACCAGCTGCGCACCCCGGCAGCCAACATCGCCTCCACGCGCGGGCTCACCTCCAGCCCCAAAGCATGCATCCGCGCCACTGACTCCGCCACGCCCACCGCATCCCACATCGCAAACGGACCCAGCTGCCAGTTGAAGCCCGCGCAGATGGCCCGATCAATCGCCTCGCCGCTGTCGGCCACCTCGCCAATTCGATCCGCCGAATAATTCCACACATGCGCCAGCAGCGGCCACAGGAACGCCGCCGCCTTGTCCTTCGTCGGATCGGCGGCCAGCAGTGCACGCAGCCGCTCCCCTAGCACCGGAATATTTTTCGCCATCTCCAGCGCCGGAATGCGCGCCTTCTGCACCGGGCGATACTCCAGCGTCTTCAGGTCCAGCGCGAGTCGTTCCTCCTGCCCATCCGCCAACCGATTCTTCTTATAAAACCCCTGCTTTGTCTTGTCGCCCAGCCACCGCCGCTCGGCCAGCTGGGCCACCAGATCCAGCGCCGCCTGCCCCTGTGTGGCCTCGCGGAAGTTCGCCGCCACATGCGCCAGCACATCGATCCCCACCATGTCGGCCAGCCGGAAAGTTCCCGTTCGCGGCCACCCCAGCACCGTGCCCGTCAACGCGTCCACTTCCTCCACGGTCAGTCCCTGCTCCAGCACCAGCCGCGAGGCGCAGAACATGTTCGCCACGCCAATCCGATTGGCAATGAAGTTCGGCGTGTCGTGGGCCACCACCACCTGCTTGCCCAGGATGCGATCCGCAAATGCAGCGAACCCGCGCATTCGCTCCCTGTCCGTCTCTGCCGTCGGAATCATCTCCAGCAGCTTCATATACCGCGGAGGATTGAAGAAGTGCGTGCCAAACCAGCGCCGGCGCAGCGGCTCCGGCATCCCCGCAGCTTCGGCAATGCGATGCACCGGCAGCCCGGAGGTGTTTGTCGTCAGCAGAGCCTCTGGCCCCAGTTGCGGCTGCACGCGCTGCAGCAGTGCGGCCTTGATCGCCAGATCCTCCGTCACCGCCTCTATCACCCAGTCGCACTCCCGCAGCCGGGCCAGATCGTCATCAAAATTTCCCGGCGTAATCAGTGCCGCAACCGACGCCGTAAAGCACGCTGCAGGACGTGATTTCAGCAGGTTCTCCACGGCAGCATACGCCAGCTTGCTTCGTTCCCGCGCCGTGGTTCCCGGCTCGCTTCCCGCCATATCCAGCAGCAGGCACGGCAGTCCGGCGTTGGCCACATGCGCGGCAATCCGCGCTCCCATCGTGCCGGCTCCCAGCACAGCTACGCGCCGGATCAGGCTGGGCTTCTGGCTGGGCTGGTCAGGTGAAACGGTGGATGCAGATGCGCTTTCCATGGACTTCACTCCCGTCTGGCACCGGGCCGGCAAGCTGCACGGACGCCAAATGCCCGAACCCATGGAGAATACGGCGCTCTCAGCGGCAAGGTCAAACGGACTCCCTCTGTCTCACAACCAGTCCATCCACCTACGCCGCCTGCATGGTTTGACTCTCATCCCGACGGAGCTTAGCTTCAGGGTAGGAGCTATCGCGTTCATGTCCACCCCATCCCAGCCCGCCGAGTCGCAGCCCACAGATTTCCTTTCGCCGCTCCAGCCCATCCTCCAGCAGCACGCCCAGCAGGCCCACACCATTGCTCGCCTCCAGGCAGCCGGCGCCATCCTCCTCCGTCCGGAGTCGAGTGTTTTTTCGCCCGACGTGCAGATCGCAGCCGGCGCCGTGATCGAGCCCGGGGTCCAGCTTCTCGGCAGCACCAGCATCGGCGCCCGCAGCCTGGTGCGCAGCGGATGTGTGCTGGAAAACGTCATCGTCGGTGAGTGCGTCCTGCTGCGTAACCACTGCGTCATCAGTGACTCCACCATCGCCGATGCCGCCACCATCGGCCCCTTTGTCCACCTGCGCCCCGGCAGCCAGGTCGATGCCGAGGCCCACGTCGGCAACTTCGTCGAGATGAAGAAATCGCGCCTCGGGCCTGGCGCCAAGGCTGGCCATCTCAGCTATCTGGGCGATGCCACCGTCGGCGCAGGAGCCAACATCGGCGCCGGCGTCATCACTTGCAACTACGATGGCGAGCGCAAGCATCCAACAACCATCGGTGCCGGTGCCTTCGTCGGCAGTGACAGCACTCTGGTCGCCCCCGTGTCCATCGGCGACGGTGCTTACATTGGTGCCGGCTCCTGCATCACGCGCGAGGTTCCCGCCGATGCCCTCGCTGTCGGACGCAGTCATCAGGTCACCAAGCCGGAGTGGGCTGCACGACGCCGCCAAAAGCAATCAAAGTCCTGTTCAAGCTGATCCGGAAGGCTGGCACACTGCCACTGGCACAACTGCAGATTGCCTTGCCGCCCGTGGGAAGTTCATGGAAGCCTGCCGCAGGCCGATGGGTATTTTTAGCGGAATCAACGGTCCGCTGTTCGATTCTCCTGAAATGGGAGCATACTGTACGGAAGGCAGGCCGAATCTAGCCTGTGGGGTCAGAGATGCAATCACGCATTTTGTTCGTCGATGATGAGCTGCAGATGCGATCCATGGTCGCGGCCACGCTGATGCGTCAGAACTTTGACGTACGTCTGGCCACTGGCATCACTGAAGCACTCGAACTGCTCGACCGCGAACAGTTCGATCTCGTCCTCAGCGACTTGATCATGCACGATGGCTTTGGCACCGATCTGCTCGATCACATCCACGCTACCCAGCCCCATACACCACTCGTTCTGGTCACCGCCGTGCAGGATATCGGCACCGCTATCAGCTCCATGCGGCGCGGCGCCTATGACTACCTGATGAAGCCCTTCGAGCGCGACCAGTTGCTCACCACTGTCGCCCGCGCCCTGGACCATCGCCACACCACCCGAGAAACCTTCACGTATCGTGAAAATCTGGAAGAGATCGTCCGCGCGCGAACCAAGCAGCTTCGCCAGGCCATTACCGATATCGAGCGATCCTATGACATCACGCTGGAGGCGCTCGGCGATGCCCTCGACCTGAAGGATTCCGAAACCGAAGGGCATTCCCGGCGCGTCACTGCCTACACCATCGCCCTGGCCCGGGCCATGAACGTGGACCTGGAGCGCATCAAGATCATCGCTCGCGGAGCCTTCCTGCACGACATCGGCAAAATGGCCATTCCCGACTCCATCCTGCGCAAACCTGGCAGGCTCACACCCAGTGAGCAGCTCATCATGCGCGAACACTGCGAACGCGGTTTCGATATCCTGCGCAAAATTCCCTATCTCAAGGAAGTGGCCGAAATCGTCTATTCCCATCAGGAGCACTACGACGGTACCGGCTACCCGCGAGGTC
This sequence comes from Acidobacteriota bacterium, assembly GCA_021809235.1. Lineage (GTDB taxonomy): Bacteria > Acidobacteriota > Terriglobia > Terriglobales > Acidobacteriaceae > Acidicapsa. The sequence goes on along the minus strand of JAKBAG010000095.1, from coordinate 3,786 downwards.
TGGTCGGTGAGCGCATCCCGCTCGGAGCCCGCATCTTTGCTGTAGCCGACACCCTGGACGCCATCACCAGCGACCGCCCCTATCGCAAGGCCAGCAGTTTCGATGTGGCCCGGCAGGAGATTCTGCGCTGCTCCGGCACGCAGTTTGATCCCACCGTCGTCGAGGTCTTCGTCAAGGTTCCCAGCAGCCTCTGGATCGATCTGCGCCGTGAAATCGAAAGCAACCCCCGGCCCTTCTCCGAGATTGATGCCGAGGTTCAGAAGTACGTCATTTCCCAGGTGTAGCTGCCTGCCTCGTCCTCTTCCAAGGAGATTGTCCCCATGCCCTTACTTGATCCCCAGGCCCTGCAACAGGCAGCTTCCAGTCTGCCGCTCTGGTCCGTTCACGCAGAAGCTCTACAACGTAGCTTTCTTTTTACCGACTTTGTTGCCGCCATGCATTTCGTGAATACGATTGCCGCTCTGGCCGAACAGCAGGGACACCATCCCGATATCGACATTCGCTATAACCAGGTCCACCTGCGCATCTCCAGCCATGACTCCGGCGGCACCACCGAGCGGGATCTGCGGCTGGCGCACGCCATCGACGCTCTGGCATAGCCTGAGGGGCCAGTCTCCTCGTCCATGCGATGCCGAGCCTGGCTAAAGCTCTGCTTTCGGACGAGTAAATACCGAATCGCCCATACCAAAAAGCATAGAAATCCACAGGCTACGGATTTCCGTAGCTTTCCCGCTCATTGTGATCTTTTGGAGCGTGAAGGACCTGTCGCACGGGATTTCTACAGCCAGTTCGTGACTGAAACCATCACCGGATCGGCCTCTCTTTCTATTAAGTATATGAATAAAATATAGTTGACCTAAAATCTTCTTCTGTGCTTCGGAGTGGAGATGACCAGAAGGTGCGATTCTCAAGCTGTTCGGAAACCGGGAAGCTGGGAGAAAATGGAGTTCAAATGAAAAATAAATATTTTGATTTTGGTATTCCATTTCGAAAAAATCTATTGTAAGCTGTAGATGTTGCGGTCGAGGTGGTACTGAGTCTCCCATCCCGTATCGCACAAATAGTAAGTTGCGTCACTGGCCTCCCGGCACGAACTTTGGTTCGTGCCGCTTTTTTTTGCTGCCTCCAAAGGCGGGCTGACGTTGAGCTCTTGCAGAAGTTGTAGTCGACTGCGGTACTATCGTGGTGACGCTCTGCGAAGGGCAGGAGGGACGCTAGGATGCAGTGGATGAAGTCAATGCGTTGGGCGGCGGCCATTGCGCTGGCCGTAGTGACCGTGGCCAGCTATGCGCAGTGGATGAATCCGGCGTATGAGGTACCGGCCTATCATCCTTCCGCACCGCTCAAGGTGAGCGCACTGCCGCCGATTCTGAGCGGACGTCAGTTGACCGGACCCAACTTCCGCTATCCCTGGCAGGTGCATGTTTACCAGAAGGCGGCAAAGGTTTCCAGCGTCCTCTACCAGCTGCCCTGCTACTGTCGTTGCGACCGCGAGCTCGGACATACCAGCCTGCGCAGTTGCTTCGAGGGACTGCACGGTTCGGAGTGCTCCACCTGCGCCAAGGAGGGTGCCTACGCCTATCAGCAGACTCGGCTTGGCAAGACTCCGGCACAGATTCGCGCAGCCATCGAGCGCGGCGCCTTCGAGTCCATCAATCTGGACAACGAGTAGTCTGAAGCAGCCGCGCATTCGCTTCTGTTCTCTGATTCGGGGTACAATCAAGTTGCTGTAGCTGACCGGAATGGGTCGCGATGCAGCCTCGCAGTGCGGGGGCGTCACGGTTTCGACGGGATCGGTAGTGGCAGAGAGGCATGCCGGGGTGTGGGCACCCGTAATCGCTTACAAAACAACAATTGCCAACAACAATCTGGCACTTGCTGCTTAATTAAATAAGCAGCCGTCTTCCTCGGCTTTGCCTGTGGGCTGAGAGCAGACGTCGCACAGCAGGCTGGCCTAAGCCGCTCGGTCCGTGTGGCGTGGGCAAGATCATCGGACTAGTGTCATCGGTTTCTTGTCTGTTCTGAGCCGAAGGCGCGAATCCCTGGAACAGACTGAGCATGGAGTCTCTCGGCTAACATTGATTTCGGACGCGGGTTCAACTCCCGCCGCCTCCACCAACTTATTTATTATCAACTCTATAAGATTGAGTTTCTTACGGAAAGCATTCTAATTTTATGCCTAGCTCAAAGCCGTGGAATCGCGCTCAGATGGCAGATTTGCACCCTTTGAAAAAAAGTGCTGCACGCAAAAGTCTCAGGTATGCTCCTCACCGGAGCCAGTATGCCACATCCGATGGAAATTGACTGACACACGGCTTGGCAGCCTTAGCAGGCGCAGAGTGAAGAGATTTGGGTGGGCTGAGGTGCGCCTTTCAGCAGCGTCCCGCGGGTTGGGTTGCAGCAGGCGCGATTGAATCGTGCGAGGTCGGCCTGCATGGCGCGGTCCTGTGCCAGCGCGGCGAGGGTTTCGCGCAGAATGCTGGCCGCGCCGGAGTGTGTCGGAGTAACAATCTGGTAGTGTATCCATTTGCCTTCGCGGCGCGCGGCCACGATGCCGACCCGACGCAGATAGGCAAGATGGCGCGAGATCTTGGGCTGACTTTGGCCCAGTACCTCGACAAAGTAGCAGACGCAGACCTCCTTGCCCTGCATCAGGTTGAGCAGACGCAGGCGCGTGCCGTCGGCAAGCGCGGCAAAGAGAAGAGCCAAGTCAAAGGATTTCGGGCTGTGTGTGGCGTCGGTCACAGGATGATTATATGCGCATTGACAGATGTTTGGACAGGAAATATATTTGCGTCAGCATATGTGAGGTGCTCGGAGATGGATACAGGAAAAAACGTTCAGGAGCAGGTGCGGGAGAAATATGGGAACGCGGCGCGCGCCGTGGCGGAGTCCGGCAGCGTGCAGGCTTGTTGTGATCCGGGGTTGCGATGCTGCGATCCGATCACGACCAATTTATACAGCGCCGAACAGACGGGGATGATTCCGGAGAAAGCGGTGCTGGCTTCGCTGGGATGCGGCAATCCGACCGCGCTGATTGACCTGCGGCCTGGGGAGACGGTACTTGATCTTGGTTCCGGCGGCGGCATTGATGTGCTGCTTTCTGCGCAGCGCGTGGGTCCAACGGGGAAGGCCTATGGGCTGGATATGACCGATGAGATGCTGGCGCTGGCGCGCGAAAACCAGCGGCAGGCGGGTGTAGCCAACGCAGAGTTTCTGAAAGGCGAAATCGAGAGGATTCCGCTGCCGGATGCGTCGGTGGATGTGATTCTTTCCAACTGCGTCATCAATCTGTCGGCGGATAAGGACCGCGTTCTGCGCGAGGCATTTCGTGTGCTGAAGCCGGGCGGTCGGCTTGCTGTCTCCGATGTGGTGGTGCGCGGTGAGGTGCCTGACGAGGTGCGCCAGAGCATGCTGCTGTGGGTTGGGTGCATTGCGGGCGCACTGGAGGAGAACGAGTATGCGGTAAAGCTCAAGGCGGCCGGGTTTGAAGATGTTTCGATTGAGCCTACGCGGGTGTATGACGTGGAGGATGCGCGGCATTTTCTGATTGAGGCGGGTGTGGATGTAGACGCCATCGCTCCGCTGGTGAAGGACAGGTTCATGAGTGCATTTCTGCGCGCGAACAAGAGCAAGTCTGTCGGTTGCGAGCCGAACGGAACGGGAGAGTAATCCTCATGGCCGAACACTACAACGTACTGTTTCTATGCACGGGCAACTCGGCGCGCTCGATTCTGGCCGAAGCGATTTTGAATCACAAGGGCCGAGGAAGATTCACGGCTTACA
>JAKBAG010000094.1 GCA_021809235.1 Acidobacteriota bacterium | reverse complement strand
GCACCGTGTCCGCAAGCCTATAGAGCAGGTGCGCTGAGCAGGGTGATTTCGGTGATCTCCGGAGGGCAGTCAAAGCGGAAGGGAACACCGACTGTACCCAGGCCGCGGTTGACGTAGAGATGCATCGGGCCAACGGAATACAGCCCCTGCGGAAAAAGCTTGCCCTTGGGGGGTAAGGTAAGTGCGCCGACAAAGGGCAATCGCACCTGTCCGCCGTGGGTGTGACCGCTGAGCATCAGTCGCACCGTGGCTGCGGCTGGATGGCGTGCGATGATCACAGCTGGATCAGGCTCATGCCCCAGCAGGAGGATTGGCTCCTGCGGCAGATTGCGGATCGAAGGCCGTATCGTCTTCTCCAGATCGGGACGTCCGGAAAGCATGTCATCGATACCGGCAAGCCAGAAGCGAGCTCCATCGCGTTCTAGGGGTACGGATTGGTTGCGCAGAATGGGAATACCGTGCGTAGCCAGCGACTGCACCACGGCTTCCGGGGCAACCTGTGCATCGTGGTTGCCGAGAATCCCATAGATCGTGCGGCAGTGCAGTCCGGAAAGAATGGATGCGCAGGTTTCCATGGCTTCGGCAGGGAATCCTTTCCGGCCTTCCAGGGTGGTGATGAAATCCCCTGTCAGCACCACGGCATCCGGTTGCATTCGATTGACCTGATCGACAGCGTGGCGAAGGAAGTAAGGCTCGGTCCAGTTTTCCAGATGAATGTCGCTGATCTGCGCCAGGCGAAAGCCGTGGAACTGGGAGCGCAGACCAGCGATGGGGATGGCGATTTTTCGGTGCTCCAGCCAGTGCCGCTCTATTTCCCCGGCATAGAACGTCAACGCAGCGGCACCAAGCGCGGAAGCTTTCAACAGATCCCGGCGCGTCCATGCCCGGCGAGGACGTTCAGATTTCGATTCCATCATCGGCTGTGCCTTTCGCTGGCTGCTCTACAACGGTCGGAACTGCTGCTGAGACAGAAAGGACCGCCGGTTGGCGGTCCTTTCTGCAGGGAGATGTTCCCCATGTTAGCGGCGGAATTTCGACCAGTTGACCAGATCCCCAAGCGTCGTGGTGGAACTGGAAGAGGAAGAGCTTGTGGGAGCCTTGTAGCTTTCCACTTCGCTGCGGCTGGCTTCCTCGCCCACTGCGCGAATGCTCAATCCAACCTTCTTCTCGTCCACACTCATCTTGATGATCTTGAAGTCGTGCTCCTGACCCTGCTCCAGCGTGAGTGCATGCCCTTCGGCATCCACCGCTTCTGAAACATGGCACAGGCCCTCGACTCCCTCCGAGATTTCCACAAAGGCTCCGAATTGCGCCGTGCGCAGAACCTTGCCGTGGACCACATCGCCGACGCGATGCTGGCGGAAGAAGGTCTCCCAGACGTCCGGCTGGAGCTGCTTGATGCCCAGCGAGAGACGACGATTCTCCGGCTCGACGCCCAACACAACCGCCTTGACCTTTTCGCCCTTCTTCAGCACTTCCGAAGGATGCTTGATGCGCTTGGTCCAGCTCAGGTTCGAGACATGCACCAGACCGTCGATGCCATCCTCAATTTCAATGAATGCGCCGAAGTCGGTCAGATTGCGAACACGCCCTTCGACTTCCGTTCCGGATGGGTAGCGCTCGGTCAGGTTCTCCCACGGATTCTGCTGGAGTTGCTTCATGCCCAGGGAAATCCGACGGTCGGAGGGGTTGACGGCCAGAACGATAGCCTCCACCTGATCGCCCGGCTTCACCAGCTTGCTCGGGTGCTTCATTCGCTTGGACCAGGTCATCTCGGAGACGTGAACCAGTCCCTCGATGCCCTGCTCCAGCTCAATGAACGCACCATAATCGGTGACGGAAAGCACGCGACCCTGAACGTGTGCTCCCACAGGATAGCGCTCCACGGCGTCCAGCCACGGATCGGGGGTGAGCTGCTTGAAGCCGAGCGAGACGCGTTGCTTTTCCCGATCAAACTTCAGCACCTGCACCTGGATTTCGTCGCCCACATTGACCAGATCGCGGGGGTGCGTCAGGCGGCCCCAGCTCATGTCAGTAATGTGGAGCAGTCCATCAATGCCGCCCAGATCCACAAACGCGCCGTAGTCGGTCAGGTTCTTCACCGAACCGGTCAGGATGGCACCTTCGCTGAGATGCTGCAGCGTCTCTTCCTTGCGGGAGTTCTGTTCTTCTTCCAGCAGCTCCTTGCGGCTGACCACGACATTGCCGCGCTTCTTGTTCAGCTTGATGACGCGAACCTGAATCTGCTGACCCAGGTAGCCATCCAGATTGCGGACGGGGCGAATCTCCAGCTGAGAGCCGGGCAGGAATGCCTTCAGACCGATGTCCACAGTCAGACCGCCTTTCACGCGGCCCACCACCGTACCCATGACTGCAATCTTCTCGTTGGCAGCCTTCTCAATGTCATCCCAAACGCGAAGACGCTGTGCCTTCTCGTAGCTGACCAGATAGCCGCCCTCGGGTTCTTCGCGCTCGATCACCACATCGATCATGTCGCCGGCCTGGAACTTCGGCTGGCCATTGTGATCGAGAATCTGTTCGATCGGGAGCAGACCGTCGGACTTCAGTCCTACATTAATAACGGCGTGCTTCTCGGTGAGGTTGGCGATCTTGCCGGTGACGACGCTGTCGCCGTAGGCCTCGACGGCAGCTGCTTCTGCAGCCTGCTCGCGCTCGTAGGCTTCCAGGGCGGCAGCAAAATCCGTGCCCGATTCCATGTCCGCGTCGAAGGCGGCATGAACTTCAGCCTGCTCAGTGGCAGCAGTTGCCTGCTCCACGTGGGCTACGGCTGCGGCAACTTCGGCAGCCTGAGGCTGTTCGGGTTCAGCATTTGCAGAGACTTCCGGGTGAAGGGTGGTTTCAGACGACGGTGTGGACTGCTCCGCCGCAGGCTCAAGCTCAGGGGTTTCCAATTCGGTATTCAGGGGTTTGCTCTCGGTTTCAAGATTGAGGACGTCTGCCATGACTGCCAGCTCCGGATTTCATTTCCTCACACAGACCGTTACCGGTGCCGAATGAAGGACACAGGCGACTCTCCAGTACCGCTGGCTCTGAAGGCCGTTCTGCCAAGCTGTTTGCGTCCGGACTACTTTACCGTGTATCTTCACTTCTCATCGAACAGCAAACCGGCGGATACCGGTATGTTGCCAGTGTGCCAAGCGAAGGACGTCGAGAACATCTGCTGCAACAGCTTCGTCTGCACGCTGAAATCCGGGCGTACAGATACACCATTATCGTAGCAACGCGTTGCAGGCAGCGTCAATCCATACACTCGCAATCAGCAGGGCTTTGCAATGGAAGATTTACCGAACTGCCCTATTTTCAGGGCATATGTAAAACTTCCTCGCATACGGACTCCCCAAAGCGAGAGCCAGTCGTCAGATTCGTCGCAATAGTCGGTGGCGGCTGCACCGCGAAACGAGCGTACTGCCGATCAGAAACCCATATACTGACCAGCATGGACTACCTTTGGACACCATGGCGGTATCACTATGTGACGGGTACGCAGGATGAGACACGGAAGGGAGTTCCGGCTGCGCTGTCGGCCTGGCCGGGAGATCATGGCTGCGTGTTCTGCAATCTGGTGGCTGCTGCCAACCATGGCGCAGCATGCGGGATGACGGCTGAGGATGCGGATCAGGCTGCCCTGTTGGTCCACCGTGGGCGGGAGTGCTTTGTCTGTTTGAATGCGTTTCCCTATACATCGGGTCACTTGATGATCCTCCCGTACGCACACCAGGCCAGCTTTGCGGCACTACCCGCGAGCACGGCGCATGAAATGACCGATCTGGCGCAGCAGGTGGAGCAGATCTTTGCACGGTTGTATCGACCCCATGGCGTAAATCTGGGCATGAATCTGGGCGAGGCGGCCGGTGCCGGTGTGGCTGGGCATCTGCACCTGCATGTACTGCCCCGGTGGACCGGCGATACGAATTTCATGACGACGCTGGCAGAGACCCGCATTCTGCCCGAGGATCTAAAGACAACCTGCCAGCGGATTCGCGCGCAATTTGCCGCCAAATAACCGAATACCCCTCTATGAGGGGCTGATGGGGGCGATTGCACCGATAAATTTCTCTTATCCGGATGCAGCATAATAAATTTTCATTGAACAGATGAGAAATTTATTGCAAAATGAGGGAACTCATCGATACGGGTAGGCCGCCAAGCTCCGGTTACCCCAGGCTGGACAGTGCGGCCGGCAGAACCAATTGCAGTTTCTCAACTTCTGCACCCTTCGCAGTTTTTTGCACCGCAGACGTTTTCTGGAGGAAGTAACGTGAAACGATCCCATCTGGGAGCGATGCTCCTGTGCATTCTCTTTGCTTGCAGCTATGCATTTGGTCAGGTAGCAACCACTTCGCTGCGCGGACTGGTGAAAGATCAGGCAGGTGCACTTGTACCTGGCGCCAAGATCACGCTGCTCGACAAGTCGGTGAACAAGACCTACACCGCTATCTCGGATAGTTCGGGGTATTACCAGTTTCCACAGATTCCTCCGGCCAACTATCTGATCACAGCCGAAGCATCTGGTTTTGCCGTACAGTCCAAGACGGCAACGCTCCTCGTCAACCAGCCGGCCTCGGTGAACTTTGCGCTTTCCGTAGAGGCCAGCAACGTCACGGTGGACGTCAGCGGTTCTGCACAGACGCTGAACACAACCGATGCCTCGGAAGGGAACTCGATCGGCAACCAGATGATTGAGTCGATTCCCTCCGATGGTCGCGACCCCATCTCGCTGCTGGCTCTGCAGCCCGGTGTGCTCTTCCTTGGGGAAGGCGGCGGCACCAGCGCCACCGGCAATCAGGAGGGCACGGACAGCCGCCAAGGCGCGGTCTCCGGCAGCCGTTCTGACCAGGGAAACATCACCCTCGACGGCCTCGATGACAACAGTCAGATCAATGGCTACGCTTTTACTGGCGTTCTTCGCTCCACTCTCGACTCGACGGAAGAGTTCCGCGTCACTACTTCGGACGGCAGCGCCAATGAAGGCCGCTCGTCCGGTGCTCAGGTCTCTCTGGTCACCAAGTCCGGCACCAATCACTTTCATGGTGCGGCCTATGAGTACTATCGCCCCACGAACACGGTGAGCAACAACTGGTTCCTGAAGAACTCGCAGCTAAGCGCGGGCTCGCCGAACGTTCCGGCCAAATATCTGCGTAACGTCTTCGGTGCCGCGCTCGGCGGACCCATCAAAAAGGACAAGCTCTTCTTCTTCGGCAACTACGAAGGTCTGCGTCAGGCTATTGATGATGTAGCTTCAGCCACTGTCCCCACGGTTGCCTTTCAGAACGGCACCGTCATGTACCAGGATGCGCAGGGCAACAACGACACCCTGTCCACGGCCAACATTGCATCCCTGGATGCCGGCTGCACCACGAGCAATTTTGACGGAGCAACCGTCTGCCCCTGGGGACCAGGCGTCAACCCGAATGTTCTTTCCTACTATAAGAATGTTCCTGTCGCCACGGGTTCGGCCAGCGGTGACGGCCTCAACAGCGGCTCGCTCTTCTTCCCGGTCAAGATTCCGACCACGCAGAACACCAGCATTCTGAAGCTGGATTACAACATGACCAGCAAACAGCAGATCTTCGCGCGTGGCAACTACCAGAAGGACACCCACGCCGGGGATGCCAATCTGCCGGGGCAGCCTCCGGCTAGCGTGAAGGTCTATAACACCAAGGGGCTCGCATTCGGACATACATGGAACCCTACCCCGAATATTGTGAACGACTTCCGCTATGGATACGTTCGCCAGAGTTACGGTCTATCGGGTCTTGGCTCCGGGCAATATGTGGACTTCCGCTTCCTGACCCAACCCGAAGCGCAGACCCGCAATACCATCAATGCGGTTCCTGTGCATAACATCGTCGACAACCTCACCATAACCAAAGGCAACCATACGATCTCAGTTGGCGTGAACTGGCGTCTGGTTCAGGACATAACCTCGTCCGATAATGCTTCGTTCAATGTCGCCAGCACCAACCCGTATTGGCTGGGCGGCAATCCACCCAGTCCGACAACCCTTGGCAGCACCTATGCTCCGGTCGCGGCTGGCTTCCAGAACTCCTACCAGATTGCGTACGCAACCATTCTGGGTACCGTCCCGTCGCTCACCAACACGTACAACTACAAGGTCAGTTCGCCTACCCAGGCTACTCTGCTTCCTACGGGCGCATATATTCCGCGGCACTACAAGGCCAACGAATATGAAGGCTACGCCATGGATAGCTGGCGAGTTCTGCCTAACCTGACCCTCACGGCTGGAGTACGGTACGTCCTTCTGCAAACCCCGTACGAGACGAATGGGCAGGAGATTGCACCCACGATCAACACCCACGACTGGTTCAAGGAGCGTGGTTACGCAGCAGCCAAAGGCATCATCTCCGAGCCGCTGCTCCAGTTTGCGCCTGCAGGCAAGGCCAACGGCAAACCCGGATATTGGCCTGAAAACAAGAACAACTTCGCGCCGCGCTTCTCTGTCGCCTGGTCACCGGATTCAAAGACATCCATCCGAGCCGGTGCGGGCATCTATTACGATCACTACGGCGAAGCTCTCGTTCAGAACTTCAGCGCCAATGGCTCATTTGGCCTGCAGACCAGCCTCACCAACCAGGCGGGTGTGCTCAGCTACACCACCTCGTCGCGCTATCAGGCCGCTCCTCGTTTTACCGGCGAGCACAACCTTCCCAATATTCCGCTCCAGTCTGCCGCGCAGAATGCAACTTTCCCCTACGCGCCACCCACCGGAGCATTCCTCATCACCTTTGGCGTGGATAACCGGCTGAAGACGCCGTATTCCGAGGCATACAATCTCTCGTTCCAGCGTGAACTGCCCGGCGGATTCCTCTTTGAGGAGGCTTACGTCGGTCGCTTCGGCCGCCATCTGCTTCAGCAGCTCGATCTGGCCGAGCCGGTTGACTGGAACGATCCCTCCGGCGGCGGCGACTACTTCACGGCTGCCGCACAGCTCTCCAAGCTGGTGGATGAGCACCAGGGTGCGTTTTACTCCAACTACTACGGATATGGCAGCGGAACGGCGACAACTCCCGTCTCGGTCCCGACCATTAAGTATTTTGAGGATGTCTTCCCGCAGATGGCCAACCTGGACTTCCAGGGTGAGTCGGCTACGGAAGGTATCTACAACAACGAGTGGGCACCGTATCGTTATACCTACGGTGAAACTACATCGCTGGCAGATATCGACTTCTACTGCGCCTATGGTGGCTACTGCGCCAATGGTATGAGCAAGTTCTGGCAGAGCCAGTTCTCCTCGCTCTATGCATGGTCCTCCATCGGCAGCAGTTCGTACAACGCGCTGCAGGCCTCGCTCCGTCACCCCACGGCGCATGGCATCAGCTTCGACCTGAGCTACACACTGTCCAAGTCGCTGGACCTGAACTCCGGTACCGAGCGTGGCAGCGAGTTTTCAAACGACAGCGCTGGCGGCTCGGCTATCCAGAACTCCTGGAACCCCAAGCTGAACAAGGGACCGTCCGACTTTGACACCCGTCACCTCGTCAACGCTGATATGGTCTACGACCTGCCCTTCGGTCGCGGCAAGCAGATCCTCGGCGGCTCAAACGGCATGATCAATGGCTTGGTCGGCGGCTGGACCTTCGCTGGTCTCTACCGCTGGACCAGCGGCCTTCCCTTCTCGCTCTATGAGCCGGGTTGGTCTACGGACTGGCAGCTTGAGGGCTACGCCGTGCAGACCGGCTACGTGAAGACCCACAAGCACTACGTACAGGGTCAGGAGCAGGTATTCCAGAATCCTGGAGTCATTGGCGCCAACTACCAGAGCAACAACGGCCCGGTTCGTCTTCCCTATCCTGGCGAAGCGGGTATGCGCAACAACTTCCGTGGCGATGGTTACTTTGACATCGACACCACACTCAGCAAGGTATGGGCGCTATCCAAATATGGCACGCTCAAGTTTGACTGGGAGGTCTTCAACGTAACCAACTCCAACCGCTTCGACACAGCATCCATCTCCGCAGGTGTCGCCAGCGCAACCCTCGGTGCCTACGGAAGCACGCTTCCCTCGGCCAGCAACTTCCGTCGCATGCAGTTCGGACTTCGGTACGACTTCTAACTGCGAAACGGGTTCTGCAACCGAGAGCCGGGAGAGAACAATCTCCCGGCTCTTTTCTTGGTGACGGACCTGCGTGCTGCCGTCTATGCTTCCAACCAGAATTGCGCTCTCCAAGGAGTTTCTGTGTTGCGTCTTCGCTCTGTCTCTCGAGTTCTATGCGTTGCCCTGTCCGTGAGTGCCGCTGCCTGCGCTGCATCGGCAGCCACCAAGCCAGCCATTTCACTGGATGAGTTTCTGAATACCACGGCCATTACCGCAGCCAGGCCCTCCCCGGATGGCTCGGCGGTTGTAATCGGAACGGAATCTCCGGACTGGGCTGGAAGCAGATTCCGCGACCAGCTCTGGCTTTGGACACGGCCTTCCGGACTGCATCCACTGACAGAGGCCGCGTCAGATTCCGATCCCCGCTGGAGTCCGGATGGTCATTGGATTGCCTTCCTTTCCGATCGCACCGTTGCCGGGGATGCGGACTCAAAGTCCGCCACGCGCATCTGGCTGATTTCCGCAGCAGGCGGCGAGGCTCAACCGCTCTATACCGAGGCGATCGATACCCACAGCTTTGCCTGGTCGGTGGACGGCCGGTCGATCTACTTCTCCATTCGTCAGCCGATCAGCGAGGACGCCCAGGTCGAGTGGAAGGCGGAGTGGAAGGACGTGATTCGCTGGCGTGAACAGGAGCGCGGCGATGCGCTGCTGGCACTACCGGTGAGTACGGCACAGCAACGCAATCGCACAGTGGACCCGGAGCATCCCCAGAAGCCGGACAGCGCCAGGCCGGTGCTGCCGGAAGGCAGCAGGATGCTGGGTAAAAGCCCACTGGAGATCAACGATATTACCCCGTCACCCGACGGAGCGCAGATTGCATTTGTGACCAACTCCATCAGCCATCGCATGGAGAATCCGGAAGAGATTGAGATTTATACCCTTCCGGTGGCAGGCGGAGATCCTCGGCGGGTGACGCAGAATCAGGCGCTGGAAGACGAACTGCACTGGACTACGGATTCGCGTGGGCTGCAGTTTATTGTTCATGCTGCAGGCGGATCGCTGGAGGGGCCGTATCGGGACGTGCAGGGTCGGCTCTATCGGCTGAATCTTGCCACCGGTGCAGTCACTCGGCTGGGAGAAAATTTCCCTGGATCCTATGAGAGATTTGATCAGCTTGCGGATGGCTCCCTGGTGGCTCTGGGGCTGAAAGGCACCGAGCAGCACCTGTATCACGTAAGCGGAAAGCATGCCGAGGAGATGCTCAGTGGCAACGGGTCTGTGGCCGCGGTTGCGGTGCCGCTTCACGGGCATGGCCTGGTGTATGAGCGTTCCGCGATCAACGTCCCGACTCAGGTATACCTGGCAGCGGATGCGACGCATCCGGAGAATGCTACCGAACTGACGTACTTCAATCCCATCTTTGCTGAGCGTGCTCAGCCAACGTGGAAGCCATATCGGTGGACAGCGCCAGACGGTGTACCGGTGGAGGGTGTGCTGATCTTTCCCCCGGGGCAGGAGAATGCCAGGCATCTGCGCATGCTGACGCTGATTCATGGTGGGCCTGCCGATGCGGACGGAAATCGCTTTGGCGCAGACTGGTATGACTGGGCCACGCTGGCGGCAGCGCATGGCTGGCTGGTCTTTCGCCCAAACTATCGAGGCTCATCCGGCTACGGAGATGCGTTCATGCTGCAGATTGCGCCCCACATTGTCTCCAAGCCCGGGGCGGATATTCTCTCCGGCGTGGATGCGCTGGTGCGGGACGGGATTGCCGATCCGGACAAGCTGGCGGTGGGCGGCTACAGCTACGGTGGGTATATGACCAACTGGCTGATTACCGCAACCACGCGCTTCAAGGCCGCAGTGACCGGTGCCGGTGCGGTGGAGCATGCCGCGAACTGGGGCAACGATGATGTGTCCTTTGACGATGCCTGGTATCTGGAGGGTGCTCCGTGGCAGCAGCCGGCACTCTACCAGTCCGAGGCAGCGCTGTTTCGGATGGATCGTGTGCACACGCCTACGCATATTGTGCAAGGCAGCCATGACGTCCGCGTGAGCTATCTGGAGGGTGTCACTCTGGAGCGCGCGCTGCAGCGGCTTGGGGTTCCTCACAGCTTCCTGGTCTTTCCCGGCGAGGGCCACGGACTGGGAAACAATCCCTGGCATGGATACATCAAGTTGCGCGAGGAACTGAAATGGCTGGATCACTACGATCCGCAGTGAATCGGAGCCTCTGCTGCACCGTAGTCGCTGCAAGC
>JAKBAG010000093.1 GCA_021809235.1 Acidobacteriota bacterium | reverse complement strand
CCGGATGCAGACCTGCCGCCTGCCAGTGCGCGCAACCGCGTTGTGGTCCGCATGGAAGGATTGCCTGAGCTACCGACCCAGCCCCGGCGCTTTGTGGCCGGATCCGGATGCGGCGTCTGCGGCAAGGCGAGCATTGCGGCCCTGCATCATCGCTGCCTGCAGGCGCCAGTGTCTGCGATGCAGGTGACGGGCGATTTTCTCTGTGAGCTGCCGGACAAACTGCATGCGGCGCAGAATATATTCGCGCGGACAGGTGGACTGCATGCCGCGGCGCTGTTTGACTCTCGCGGGGAGCTGCTGGTGCTGCGGGAGGATATTGGTCGACACAATGCCGTGGACAAGGTAATTGGCTGGTCGCTGCTGGAGCCGCATCTTCCGCTGCAGGATTGCGTTCTGCTGGTGAGTGGCCGTTGCGGATTCGAGATTGCACAGAAGACCCTGGCCGCCGGCATTCCTTTTCTGGCTTCGATCTCCGCGCCGTCCACGCTGGCAGTCCAGTTGGCGCGCGAGTTTCATCTGACGCTGGTAGGGTTTCTGCGCCAGCGCCGGTTTGTGATCTACTCCGGTGCGGACCGCTGCCTGGGCTGAGCATTCGATTTATGCCCGGCAGCGCGAGCCGCCTCCGTCAGGTGTACAAGCTGTGCAGATGGGAAAATTCTTCCTACAATGAGGCGTGAGGTCTCCGGTGTCTCAAGCAAATCGCTGGGGAGTCGCAGTTGCGGGCTTTTTTCTGCAGATGGAGCTTGGCTCCGTCTACTCCTGGAGTGTGTTTAAAGCACCGCTGACGCGCCAGTACCACTGGGCCTCGCCGGATGTGACCTTCGCCTTTACTGTTGCGATCTTTGTGCTGGGCATCACGGCCTGTCTGGGTGGGGTCCTGGCCAAGCGATTGGGCTCGCAACCGGTGGCCATGCTGGGCGGAGTTCTGTATGGCCTGGGGCTGATCCTGTCCAGCTTTACCGGATCGAGTCTGGGATGGCTTTATCTGACCTTTGGCGTTGTGGGCGGCACAGGGATGGGACTGGGATACATTTCTGCCGTTGCCGTGCTCGTGCGCTGGTTCCCGGATCGTCGGGGGTTTATTACAGGCATGTCGGTCTGCGGATTTGGTGCAGGTGCGCTGATTGCAGCTCCGCTGGTCGAGCGATGGATCGGAGTCGCAGGCACGGGGCATGCATTCCTCTGGCTGGGGCTTGGCTGCGCGGCACTGGGGCTGATAAGCGGAAGCTGGATCGTGGATCCTCCGGAACACTATCAGCCTGCCGGGTGGGTGCTTTCCATGCGGTTACGTCGACAGCGGACCTCCTATCCGTGGACGCTGGTGGAGGCGCTGGGCACCTGGCAGTGGTGGCTGCTCTGGCTGCTTCTCTTCCTGAATACGAGCGCAGGAATTTCCGTGATCGCGCAGGAGGTTCCGATCTTTGTCGAGTTTGCCCGGGTGACGCCTGCGGTGGCGGCTGCCATGGTCGGCGTTGTCAGCATTGGGAATGCCGCAGGACGTTTTTTCTGGGCCGGATTGTCGGATGTGCTGACACGCCGGTGGACCTTTGTGCTGCTATTTGCGTTTCAGGTGTATCTGTTCTGGATGCTGCCGCGATGTGGGAGTGGATGGAGCGTGACGGTGGTGTCCTTTCTGATCCTGCTTTGCTACGGCGGCGGCTTTGGCGTGATGCCGGCCTTTGTGGCGGATTCTTTCGGGGACGCGGATTTTGGCAGCATCTATGGCCTGATGCTGACGGCATGGGGCGCGGCCAGCGTGGTGGGACCGATGTTGACGGCCACGCTGCATGAGTCCACGGGCAGCTTTCGCTCCAGCCTGCGGCTGATTGTCGGGGTGGTTGTCATCGCCGCGCTGCTGCCGAGCCTGATGCGGCAGCCACGCATGCGACGGCTACGCGCTGTGGAGCCACTGCCGGATCCGGATCTTTGATTGCGCTCAGCCTGCATTCCCATTTCCCAAGATTTCTAGTCGTGGAGCCTATTCTCCACTTTCGGACTTTGGATCGATATTTTTCGCGGACACAGGTAGAAAATCTTTGCCGCAAGAGCGTATGCTGTCGGCTGCAAGTAACCTTTTCTGGAAACTTGCATCCGAACAGTGGAGGCATGCGGTTGGTTGCGTTGCGTATGCGGCATGGACTCCGGCGCAGCGGTTGAACCTCGCGAGAGCACTATTTCGGGGAGTAATTCGGGTTTTTCGAAGGTCAGGAAGAGCAGGAATGGGTATGTTCACTGCCTGCGGGTAGAGCGCAGGACAGAGCGGAAAGGACTGCGCGTGAGCCAAAGCTCGAATTCGCTTCCGGAAGAGGAAGCGCTGTATCGCTGGCTGGATCAGGATGGGGAAGCCTTTGGCGCACCCGGCGCCACGCCGCGCTGGACCTCCAGCGTGAAGGACGCAGTCGGAACGGCATATTCCGCCTCCAGCCGCATCTGGTTCACGGTTTCCCATGGCATCCTGAACGAGATTTATCACCCGACAATTGACCACCCGCAGACACGGGATCTGGGTCTGTTGATCACCGATGGGGAAAGCTTTGTCCACGAGGAGAAGCGCGATCTGGAGTCCCACTTCGAGTACATTCACTCGGAGGCGCTGGGGGTGCGTTATATCAACCGGGACAGGCTGGGGCGCTACCAGTTGGTGAAGGAGATCCTGTGTGATCCTCACCACAGCGTGGTGCTGATGAACGTGACGCTGGAGGCAGGTCCGAACGGCAGCGAGGCGTTTCTGGACACGCTGCATGTATATGCGCTGCTGGCTCCGCACCTGGACGGCGGTGGAGCGGGCAACTCGGCGCGTGTGATGGATCTGGCTGGGCAGAAGATCTTTCTGGCATGGCGCAATCACTGGGCGCTGGTGCTGTCCTCTGATTGCGGCTTTGCCAAGGCAAGCTGCGGGTTTGTGGGAGCCAGCGACGGCTGGCATGACCTGATGCACAACTTCCATATGGATTGGGAGTTTGGTTCGGCCACCCAGGGCAACATCGCGTTGACGGCGGAGCTGGATCTGCGCGGTCGGCGCGAGTTTACGCTGGGCGTAGGCATTGCCAGCACGCGCCACTCGGCGCTGGCCAAGACGCTGGGAGCGCTGTCGACCCCGTTTGCCAGCAATCGGGACCGTTTTCTGGAGCAGTGGAAGCGGGTCTCCAGTCCGTACAAGCTGGCAGCGGTCAGCGGCGATCGTGGTCGACTGATGCAGACCAGTCACAACATCCTGCTGGCGCACGAAGACAAGACCTATTCGGGTGCCTTTGTCGCCTCGGCCTCGATCCCGTGGGGACAGGCCAAGGGGGATGATGATCTGGGTGGATACCACCTGGTGTGGACACGCGACATGGTGCAGACGGCGACGGCGCTGCTGGCCTGCGGTCGTGTGGATACAGCGCGACGAGCACTGGTGTATCTGGCCTGTACGCAGCGGCCGGATGGTGGCTTTTTCCAGAACTTCTGGATCGATGGACGGCCCTATTGGAAGGGTGTGCAACTGGACGAGGTGGCTTTTCCGCTCATTCTGACCTGGAGGCTGTGGAAGGCCAACGGGTTGGGAAGCTGGAATGTGCTGGCGTTTGTGGAGCGTGCCGTAGGATTCCTGGTGCGCCATGCTCCGATCACCCATCAGGAGCGATGGGAGGAAAACAGCGGGTACTCGCCCTCTACTCTGGCTGCCGTGATTGCCGGGCTGATCTGCGCGGCCGAGATCTGTCGCGCTATGGGATCAGCCGAACAGGCGGATTTCGTGGAAGAGTTTGCCGACTGGATTGAGTCGCACCTGGAGGACTGGACGGTGACCCGTGCCGGAGTGCTGCTGCCGGAGGTGCCGCGCCACTATATGCGGATCCGTCCTCCGGAGACCGGCGATGCCTACGATTGCGAAGGGGAAGGCACGGAGACGATCCGGCTGAACAACCGCCCGCCGGGCACGCGCTATGAGTTTGAAGCGCGGGAGATCATCGACGCGGGTTTTCTGGAACTAGTGCGCTATGGCGTGCGCAATCCGCATGATCCGCTGATTGTGGATTCCCTGAAGGTGGTGGATGCCGTGCTGCGGCGCGAGCTGCCGCAGGGGCCGGGATGGCTACGCTACAACTGGGATGGCTATGGTCAGACCGAGGATGGCGGACCCTATCACGGGACCGGCAAGGGGCGGGTGTGGCCGCTGCTGACCGGCGAACGCGCTCACTATGAGCTGGCAGCAGGCCGGCGTGTGGATACGATGATCCATACCTATGAGGGATTTGCCACGGCCGGCTTGATGATGCCGGAGCAGGTGTGGGATGAGGATGACAGGCCGGAGCGAGGGCTGGTGCGCGGCCGTCCAGCCGGGGCAGCCTGTCCGCTGGTATGGGCGCATGCCGAGTATCTGAAGCTGCTTCGATCGGCCCAGGATGGGCAGGTTTTTGACCGTATTGAGCCGGTCTACGAGCGCTATGGCCGACGGCTGCGCGAGCACGACCATGCCATGGGAAGCACGCACGAGAAGCGGATCGAAGTCTTCAGCCTGCGTCGACCCATCCAACGCATTCCGGCAGCAAGCACGCTGCGGCTGCTCGATGACCACGCCTTTGAACTGATCTGGACCGACGATGGATGGAATACGCGTCGGGTTGCAACGGCAAGGAATCTGGGAGAGCTGGGCTATGCGCTGGACATTCAGCCGGAGCCGGATGTCGAGGCGCTGGAATTCACCTTTTACTGGCCGGACAGCAACTCCTGGCTGGGCCATAACCACAGGATTCTCATCGGGAAATCCTCCTCCTTTGACGTGCAGTGAAGCGCAGATGCGATACCCTGATGGGAACGCGGAAAGATGGTCGCCCGGAGGGATTCCGGGTATCATCGTACACAAGGCATCAGTGGTCAGACCTCTAAATGGGCAGGCAACTTCCCTCAGTCAGCCTCACGGAATGAAAGGGCAATTACATCTATGTCTTCCAACGGAATCGGCATGAGCCAATCCTCCGAGCTCGATCAGCTATCCATTAACACCCTGCGTCTGCTTGCCGTGGATGCGATCCAGAAGGCCAACAGTGGCCATCCGGGGGCGCCGCTGGGCTGTGCTCCCATTGCGTATCTGCTCTACGGAAGCGTGATGAAGCATAATCCGGCGCATTCGCGCTGGCCGGATCGGGATCGTTTTGTGCTTTCCAACGGACATGCATCCATGCTGCTGTATGGTTCGCTGTTTCTCTCCGGTTACAAGCTGACGTTGGAAGACCTGCAGGGCTTTCGTCAGTGGGGATCGCGCACGCCCGGCCACCCGGAGTATGGCCACACGGATGGGGTGGAGGTGACGACCGGTCCGCTGGGGCAGGGGTTTGCGATGTCTGTGGGGCTGGCGATTGCCGAGCAGCATCTGGCTGCGACCTATAACCGTCCCGGCTTTGAGGTGGTCAATCACCACACCTACGGACTGCTTGGCGATGGAGACCTGATGGAAGGCGTCTCGCATGAGGCTGCGTCGCTGGCCGGCACGCTGGGGCTGGGCAAGCTGATCTTCTTCTACGACGACAATCTGATTTCCCTCGACGGGCCGACGAGCCTGAGCTTTACCGAGGATGCCTACAAGCGCTTTGAGGCGTATGGATGGCAGGTGCTGCGCGTGGCCGATGGCAATGATCTGGCAGCGTTGCGGGCTGCGGTGGAAGCGGCCAAGGCGGATACGGCGCGGCCCACGCTGATCGGTGTGCGGACGGTGATTGGCTACGGCAGCCCCAAGGCTGGCACGAAGAATGTGCATGGCGAGGCGCTGGGAGCCGAGAATGTGGCTGCGACGAAGAAGTTCTTTGGATTCCCGGAGGATCAAAGCTTTGTGTTGCCAGAGGCCGCGCTGGCCAACTGGCGTTCGGCTGTGGAGCGGGGCAAGGCAGCAGAGGCGGAGTGGAATACGCTCTTTGCCGGATATAAGGCGGCCTACCCGGAGCTGGCAGCAGAGTTTGAGCGGGTCTTTGCCAACCAGCGCAAGGCAGGATGGGAAAAGGCAATTCCGGTCTTCCCGGTTGACAAGCCGCAGGCCACGCGCAATGCCGGTGGAGCGATTCTGAATGCGCTGGCTCCGGTGGTGCCGGAGCTCTTTGGCGGCGCTGCTGATCTGACCAGCTCGACGAAGACGATTTTCAAAGACAGTCCCAGCTTCCATGCCGATCCTTTGGGACGGAATGTCTACTTCGGCGTGCGTGAGTTTGCGATGTCGGCCGCGGTGAACGGCATGGCTGTGCATGGAGGGCTGGTTCCCTTTGGCTCAACGTTTTTTGTTTTCAGCGACTACTGCAAACCGGCGATGCGGCTTTCGGCGATCATGGGTTCCCATTCGCTGTTTGTCTTCACCCATGACTCGATCGCCGTGGGGGAAGATGGTCCGACGCATGAGCCGATTGAACACCTGATGGCGCTGCGTGCCGTTCCCGGGATGACCGACTTCCGGCCTGCCGATGCCAACGAAACGGCAGCAGCCTGGCGGCTTGCGCTGGAGCGCAGCGGACCGAGCTTCATGGCGCTTTCCCGTCAGGATCTGCCGGTGCTGGATACGACGGTGATCGACGTGTATGGGGGCGTGAGCAAGGGGGGGTATGTGGTGGTGGATGCCGCCTCGCCTGCGGTAATTCTGCTGGGAACCGGCTCCGAGTTGTGGCCCGCGGTGGATGCGGCCAAGCTGTTGGCGGCCGAAGGGATCGCCGCGCGCGTGGTTTCCTTGCCAAGCTGGAAGCTGTTTGAGGAGCAGACGGAGGCTTATCGCGCCTCGGTGCTGACGCCCGGTGTGCCGAAGGTCGCCATAGAAGCCGGCTCGACGCTGGGCTGGTGGAAGTATGTGGGCACCGATGGCGCGGTGATTGGGCTGGATCGCTTTGGCGCTTCGGCTCCGGCCAAGCGAATTCTGACCGAGCTTGGATTTACGGCAGAGAATGTGGCAGCCACGGCAAAGAAGCTGCTGGGAAAGGCTTGAGAGCATGAAGCTGGTGATGGGTTCGGATCATGCCGGGTTTCCGCTGAAGGAAGAACTGCGGGAGTATCTGACAAAGGCTGGGCACGAGGTGGTCGATCTGGGCGTTCACAGTACAGAGCCATCCGATTATCCGGATGCGGCCGAGGCTGTGGGTGAGGCGATCCGCGCCGGGGTGGCCAGGCGCGGCATCCTGATCTGCGGCTCCGGTGTGGGTGTGTGTGTCGCGGCGAACAAGATTCCCGGGATTCGCGCCGGCATCTGCCACGATCACTACTCAGCGCACCAGGGCGTGGAGCATGACGACATGAATGTGCTGGTGCTGGGTGCGCGCATCATTGGTACGGCGGCAGCCATGGATGTTGTGGATGCATATCTGGCGGCGCAGTTCGGCTCCAATGAGGAGCGCTTTGTGCGCCGCTACAACAAGGTCCTGGCCATCGAAGCCAAGTATGCCCGCGAACTGTGAGGCGGGCAAATCGTTGCCGCTGACCCATCCGAAAGATCAGGAGGCGCTGATACGGAAGCCATGAGCGACAGGACTGCGGATTGCCAGATTGATGTGGTGCTGTTCGACGTGGGCGGCGTGCTGCTGACCAATGGATGGGATCATCACGAGCGGGCTGCCGTCTATGACCACTTTGGGCTGACAGCAGCTGAAAAAGCAGAGATTGAGCAGCGGCATCCTGCGCCGTATGATGCCTGGGAGCGGGATGCCATCTCTCCGGATGCCTATCTGGACGAGGTGGTGTTTTTTGTGCCGCGTAGATTTACCCGGGAGGCGTTTACTGCCAGGATGCGCGAGGCCTCGCAGCCGATTACCGACAGTGCGCGGCGAACGCTGGAAGAGCTGGCTGCATCCAAGCAGGTAAGGGTCGGATTGCTGAACAATGAATCCCGCCTGCTGCATGCCTATCGGATGGAAGCCTTTGGGCTGGGGGAGCTGGTGCAGTATCAGTTCAGCTCCTGCTATCTGGGGCTGCGCAAGCCGGAAGCGGCGATCTATCGGCGGACACTGGATATTCTGGGCCGGGAAGGTCGGCGCGTGATGTTTATTGACGATCGCGCGGAGAATGTGGCCGCAGCACAGGATGCGGGTATGGAAGCCGTGCAGTTTACCGGGGAGTCTGCCCTGCGGGCAGTGCTGGCTGAGAAGGGTCTGCTGTGAGTATGCGGCAGGATCTGGCGTTGGGGTTCGATTACCGATGGGAACAAAACGAAGGAGAGAGCAGATGCAGCTTGGATTGATCGGTCTTGGAAAGATGGGCGGCAACATGGCGGAGCGGCTCCGCCTTGGCGGTCATCAGGTGGTGGGCTTTGACTTCAACCCGGAGGCCGTGGCCAGGCTTGCGGCCAGCGGCAATGTGGGTGCCTCCAGTCTGGAAGATCTGGTGAAGAAACTGGATGCGCCACGCGCGATCTGGATCATGGTGCCTTCGGGAGCGCCGGTGGACGAGACGATTGCCAAGCTGGAGCCGTATCTTGCTCCCGGGGATACGCTGATCGATGGCGGCAATTCGAACTATAAGGACTCGATTCGGCGTCACGCCGAGGTCACGGCCAAGGGCTTCCACTTCATTGACGTGGGAACCTCGGGCGGCGTGTGGGGGTTGAAAGAGGGCTACAGCATGATGATTGGCGGCGACCAGGCTCCGGTGGAGCGTCTGCGGCCGATCTTTTCCACACTGGCTCCGGCTGCGGACAAGGGCTGGGGGCATGTGGGGCCGGCTGGTGCTGGACACTTTGTGAAGATGGTGCACAACGGCATTGAATATGGCCTGATGCAGGCCTATGCTGAGGGCTTCACGATCATGGAGAAGAAGGAGTCGCTTGACTTGAACCTTCCCCAGATTGCCGAAATCTGGCGCTATGGCAGCGTGGTGCGCAGCTGGCTGCTGGACCTGACGGCCGAAGCGCTGAAGGAGAATCCCTCGCTGGATGGACTGGAGGCCTATGTGTCGGATTCCGGAGAAGGGCGCTGGACGGTCTTTGAAGCGATTGACCTGAACGTTTCTGCACCAGTCATTACGGAAAGCCTGATTCGCCGTATCCGCTCGCGGGAGGAGAACAACTTTACTGACCGGATGCTATCCATCATGCGTAATGCATTTGGCGGACACGCGATCAAGAAGAGCTAAACCAGGCGGCAGCCGAAGGGTGTGCCGCAAATCCACGGACGGACGCAGTAGCCGAATTCGTCGGCAGGGGTTTTCCGGGTGCTGTGTCCGAATCCAAAGCTTTTGACATGTAGCACTTCCGCGAAACGCCGGAAAGGAACGAAACCATGGCGACCACGCAGATCAAAGTCAGCGCAGAAGATCTATCTCGAATGCCAGCACCGCACGAGCGCATTCCCGAGCCCACGATTCTGGTCATCTTCGGCGCATCCGGCGACCTGACCAAGCGCAAGCTTTTGCCTGCGCTCTATCACCTGCAGCAGGTGAACCTGCTGCCCCGCGAGTTTGCGATTGTGGGTGTGGCGCGTCGCCCGCTGGGCGATGAGTTTGCTGCGGACATGCGTGCCGGCATTCTGGAGTTTGGGGATGTGGCTGCGGATGATCCGAAGCTGGAGGAGTTTCTGCGCAAGGTGCACTACTTCGCGATGAACTTCGATGATCCGGCAGGGTATCAGGGATTGAAGGCGGAACTGGACCGCATTGCCACGGAAGCCGAAATTGGCGGCAACCGCCTGTTCTATCTGGCGACTGCGCCGGAGTATTTTGCCGAGATTGTGGAGAATCTGGGACAGCATGGCATGGCAACGCCGGAGCAGGGGACGGTGCGTGCGGTGATCGAAAAGCCTTTTGGCCACGATCTGGATTCGGCCCGTGAGCTGAATCGTCGCGTGAATGCGGTATTTGACGAGCGCCAGGTCTTCCGTATCGATCACTACCTGGGCAAGGAGACGGTACAGAATATTCTGGTTTTCCGCTTCGGCAACGGAATTTTTGAGCCGATCTGGAATCGCAATTACATCGACAATATCCAGATCACGGCTGCGGAAACGATTGGTGTCGAAGGCCGTGGGCCGTTCTATGAAAAGGCAGGCGCTTTGCGGGATGTGGTGCAGAACCACGTGATGGAGCTGCTGAGCTTTGTGGCTATGGAACCCCCTGCGTCGTTTGAAGCAGAAAGCGTTCGCCGGGAAAAGCTGAAGGCCTGGCAGGCGATTCCGGCGATTCCGATCAAGAACGCTGTGCGTGGCCAATACGGACCGGGCAAGGTGGACGGTGCCATGGTCAAGGGGTACCGCGAGGAGGATCGCGTCGATCCGGAGTCGGCTACGGAGACCTTTGCCGCCATGCGGCTGGAGATCGATAACTGGCGCTGGGCTGGAGTGCCGTTCTATATTCGCGCTGGCAAGCGCATGCGGAAGCGTGCCACGGAGATCAGCATCCAGTTCCGGCAGCCGCCGCTGATGCTCTTCAACCACAGCCTGACGGGAGGGCCCTGCAATGAGATTGAGCCCAATGTGCTGACCATCCGCATTCAGCC
>JAKBAG010000092.1 GCA_021809235.1 Acidobacteriota bacterium | reverse complement strand
CGGCATTCGCCCTGCTTCCTTGCCACTGCCTTCAACTGGTGCACAGGGAAGGATTCGAACCTTCGTAGTCCCAAAGGACGGCAGATTTACAGTCTGCTGCCATTAACCACTCGGCCACCTGTGCACAACCCACTCATCCCGCCCGGATTTCCCCGGCTGTACGCCGTTTTCGACGCATCGAAAACCCTCCGGAGCTTATCCGGCTTTGATTTTCCTGCGCCTCAGTGGGGTCACCGCGGAGGATGTGGCTCTACAGCGCATAAACCCTGTTGAACCAAGAATACCCGTCTATCTTTCCGGCCTGCCCGTCCGGGAGCCTTGGCTCCGAACCTGCAACTCCGGCAATCATTTGGAGCTGGCGAAGGGATTTGAACCCCCGACCGTCTGATTACAAATCAGATGCTCTACCAGCTGAGCTACGCCAGCCCTTACCACTGCTCTGGCTTGTCTCCAAAGCCAACCCTGACACCCAGCCATAGGCACACGTTTCCGCTGCCAGCAGGATAGGCACAGACCTTCAGCGTACCACAGGCCGGTGCCGTGGGCAATCTTCCCCGCAGCGCGTTTTTCGGTTGCAGACCCATCCCTGCCGTGCTATCGTCCCGCCATGCGAAAACTTGCCCTTCTGCTCTGCCTGTTCGCTCTTTCCCTGCCTGCCGTTGCACAACAGATTCTGACCAACGATGGCGTGATCCAGATGAAAAAAGCCGGACTTTCCGATGACCTCATTCTGACCACCATCCATGCTGCACAAGGCAAATTTGACGTTTCTCCAAGCGGCCTGATCGCACTCAAATCCGCCGGGCTCGACGACAAGCTGGTCGAAGCCATCGTCGACAAGGCCAGCGATCTGAAATCTCCCTCCAATGCAGCCGCTGGATCTGCTTCCACCTCTGTGCTCCCGACGGGTATTGACGAGGTTGGCGTTTACTACAAGAACAAGGCCGGGGTCTGGACAGAAATGATGCCGGAGATCATCAACTACAAATCTGGCGGGTTTCTCAAGTCTCTGGCCACGGACGGCATCGTCAAAGGCGATCTCAACGGGCACATCCCCGGCAAGCACGCCAAGCTAGTCGTTACCTTCCCGGTACAGATTGCCCTGTACGTTCCCGAAGGGACCTCACCAACCGAATATCTCCTGCTGCGCCTGCGCGTAAACAGCAACAATCGCGAATTTCGCTCGATGACCGGTGGTGTCATTCACTCCTCCGGCGGTGCCACGCGTGACGAAGTTCCTTTCACCGCAACCAAGATCGCTCCGCGCGTTTACACCTTCACGCTGGACTCCAAGCTGGGTAAAGGGGAATACGGGATCATGCCGCCGGGCTCGGTTACTACCTCCAATCTTGCCAGCGCCGGCAAAATCTACTCCCTCAGCATCCCTGAATAGATCTGCTTTTGCCGCCGATGAGTCCCTTCGGCCAGCACTGCGATACTCTGGTCGAGAGTATGGGCCGCATTCGCATCCTTCCCGATCATGTTGCCAACCAGATCGCCGCAGGCGAAGTGGTCGACCGGCCTGCTTCCGTTGTCAAAGAGCTGCTGGAAAACTCGCTCGACGCCGGTGCCACCCGCATCCGTGTTGAGATCGAGGCCGGTGGTCGGCGGCTGATCCGCATTCTGGACAATGGCTGCGGGATGAACCGCGACGATGCGCTGCTGGCCTTTGAGCGCCACGCCACCAGCAAGCTGCGCACCGCCGACGAATTGCTTTCGATTGCCACCCTGGGCTTTCGCGGCGAAGCCCTGCCCTCGATCGCTTCCGTCTCCCGGCTCACCCTGGAGACGGCCACCAACGACTCCCCCGCGGCGGAGCAAACGACTACCCGGCCCGTCGGCACGCGCATTGAGATTGCCGGAGGAAAGATTCTCGCCGTGGAAGACGCCGCGCTGCCCGCCGGAGCCTGCTTCACCATCCGCGATCTCTTCTTCAACACTCCGGCAAGGCGCAAGTTTCTGCGTGCTGAATCGACCGAGACCGCGCACATCACCGCGCTCGTCACCCACTACGCGCTGGCCCATCCAGACAAATACTTTGAGCTGATCAGCAGCTCTCACACCCTGCTGCAGGCCCCTCCCGTGCTGCGTACCGAGGAGCGGATCTTTCAGGTCTTTGGAGCAGAGACCCTGAGCCACCTGCTGCCGGTTGCCGCCGAATCCGCTCTCGATCGCTCGGGGTTGCCGGAGCCGCCACCCTGGAAGATTGTCCCCGAGGAGCAGGCATTGCGCCGGGAGCCGGGCCACATTCGCCTCAGCGGCTTTTACTCCCGTCCGGAGCTGCAGAAGCTGAATCGCAACTCCATTTACCTTTTCGTCAACCGCCGCCTGATCCGCGACCGCATGCTGCTGCATGCCGTTTCCGAGGCCTATCGCAACATCCTGCCGCCGACCAGCTACCCGGTAGCCCTGCTTTTCCTGGAGATGCCGCCCGAGGAGGTCGATGTCAACGTGCATCCGGCCAAGACCGAGGTCCGCTTCCGCCAGCAGACGCTGGTGCATGACTTCCTGCGGGACAGCCTGCGCGCCGCCCTTGTGCAGTCGCGGCCGGCAGCTGGCTTTCTGGCCGCGCTGGACTCCAGCGCATCCTCGCTGCTGCCCACGGCAGCCTCCCATCTGCCGGGACCCTCCGATCTGCCGCTGCAGCCAGTCGGGAACGGACTGCCCCCGGGTGACCCGGCCTATGCATCCGAGGCGGCCGATCCGGAGCAGGATCCAGCTCAGCCGTTTCCGGTCCAACCTCTTTCAGCGCAGCCGCCTTCTGCCGATTCAGCCTCCGGCTTTCGCCTGGCTGCGCCATCGCTGCCGGCTGTCCCGCGCAATCTGCCTTTTCCTGCCGCACTGGCTGATGCCTTGCCTGCCCTGCTTGGCTCCTCCCAACCGCCCGCCACGCTCCATGGCCTGGCCATGCTTCGGCCGCTTGGCCAGCTCCGCAACTCCTTCATTCTGGCCGTCAACGACGAGGGGCTCTGGATCATCGACCAGCACGTGGCCCATGAGCGCGTGCTCTTTGAGAAGATCCTCGCCAGCCGCGATGTGGAGGCAGTGCAGCGCCAGCGCCTGCTCATGCCGGTGCTGGTCGAGCTTCAGCCCTGGCAGATGGTCATCTTCGCCGCCATCGCCGAGGAACTGGACCGCAACGGCTTCGAGGCGCAGCCCTTCGGCCCTCGTACCATCGCCATCCACGCCGCGCCCATTGGCTTGGAGGGCGGACAGATGCAGCGCATGCTCATGGAGGTCATCGAGCAGACCGGAGGGCTGGACCGGGACAATACAGCCGACGCTCCACTGCCCCGCCGCGACCTGCCCGCCGATCTGCGCACCCTCCGCGGCCGGGTGGCAGCCTCCATTGCCTGCCACTCGGCCATCAAGATCAATACCCCGCTGGAGCCGCAAAAAATGGCCTGGCTGCTCGAAGAATTATCAAAAACTGCTCACCCAACCTCCTGCCCCCATGGACGTCCAATCACTTTGAGGTATTCTTGGATAGAGATCCAGCGGGCATTCCAGCGGATTTAAATCCGCTGGAGGTCGCAGATTTTGCTTCCAAGGAAGCATCTGCGACTTGCAATTCCGCCAGATCGCGTTGACTCTCTTCGAGTTACGGCCCGGCGCTGCTTCGTTTCGCCCCCATTCGACGCAGCGATTTTTCACCGGCCACCGATGCTCGCAGTTCATGGTCACCGCGAATCAGCCTGGAAAGAGGTTTTCTTTGACAGCAGAGCAACTGGAAGCAGCGCGCTCCGAAAGGATGCGCCAGAGCGGACATGCCATTACGCAGTACGAGGATGTTCGCACGTGGATTGAGGAGACGGGGCTTTGTCTCTACCTCCCTCGTTCCGTGCAGGCGGGCTTCACTGCCCCCTCCTTCGTTGAGGCCATCGCCGGTCAACGGGTCACCGAACCCCATCTTGACCTGATTGCCTCCGCGGATGAGTTTCTGATCCGGCTTGAGGCCGAAGGGGTTGCCGTCCGCCTCAGCCTCAACGGTCAGCCCGGCGACCAGCCGGACTACGTTGTCGCCAGTTGGGTTCTGCCCTACGTCTATGCCCTGCGCGGCGACCGTGACTGGCGTCGTCCTCCTCAGTTGACCGGTTCGCGCCAGGTCTCTCAGCTTGCTGTCCAGGTGGCCCGTCAGCTGGAGTCTGGCAATCAGTCTGCTTCCCAGTTGCGGGATGCCCTCGGCCGGGAGGTCACCGAATCAGCTGCCCTGCGTGCCCTGCATGAGCTTTGGCGCCAGCTTCGGGTCATTCCCGTCGTTCCGGCTCCAGGCAAGGCCGCGCTCTGGCAGCCGCTTCGCCAGCGATTCCAGAAAGCGATTGCCGAAGGCGCTTCCACATCCCAGGTCACGGCCATCTCCGTGCTCGCCTCCATCTATCTGCAGGCTGTTATCGCTGCGTCGATGGAGGATGTGGAGCTGTTCCTCTCCTCGCTCACCTCTCGCAGCAAGATCCGGGAGGTGGTTCGTGGTCTGGCCGCCACCCGCCAGGTACACACCACCACGGTCGGCCAGATACCGCTCTATTATGTGGCCGGAACCCTGCCGGAGTTCCCTGCCGAGACTTCCTACTCGCTCGTCGGCTCCGGGTTCCTCCACCGCTATCAGCGCCAGTCCGAGGATCAGGACTGGTCCGGAAGCGAAGATTCCGTCTCCCTGGCTGCCTTTGCCGAGCGCCAGAGCAGCCTGCGTCCGGCAGCCGCGGAAGAGACTCCGGCTACTGACCGGCCAGCCCAGCGCCATGAGTATTCCCGGCCTGCCCCCCGCGCCGGGGCACGGCCTGCTTCGCGCACCGCAGCCCGGCCTCATCTCGGCAACGGCTCCCGACCGACTTCGGCTTCGCGCAACAACAGCCGGCCGACGGGCTCTGGCCGCTCGGCTGGTTCTGGTCGCCCGACCGGCAGCAGTCGTACAGCCAACGACGCCCGTCGCCGACCCGCTGGCGCCTCTGCCGGCTCAACTCACCCGGCCAAACCGGCCTCCCGTACAGCCCGTCCGGCAGACGCTGCGGGCCGTTTCCAGAAGTCGGACAAACCCGCCGGATTTGCCCGCAAGTCCGGTGACGCCGCCAGCTCGGGCAGCCGCCCGGATCGCTCCTTCGGCGGTCGCAAGCCTGCGGGGCCCAAGGCAGGCACGGGCCGTCCCGGGGCAAACGCTTCCTCGCAGCGTCCGCCAGCCCGCCGCGCAGATGGCACTGCCCGTCCGTCCGGACCACGGCCTGCAGGATCGCGCAACGGAAGCTCCGCCAACCCGCGCGGCAACGGCGGCAGTCGGAACGCTGCGGCGCCCCGCAGTTCTGCCTCACGCCGCTTCAGCCTGGTTGGAGCCTCGGCTCGCAATTCGGCTCCCAAATCCGGCAGCAAATCGAGGAATAACGCTCGGTGAACGTCCAGCCCGCCTCCACTCCTGACGTCAAAGGCAACCCGACCCGCGCTCTCGTGGTTGCCATTGACGGACCGGCTGGTGCCGGGAAAAGCACTGTCGCCCGGCACCTGGCTGCTCGCTTCGGGCTGTTGAACCTGGAAACCGGGGCCATGTATCGCGCCTTCGCCCTCAAGGCCCAGCGCATGGATGTTGCCCTCGGGGACGAAGCGGCACTGCTTACGCTGACAGCCTCCACGGAGATCACTCTGGTCCCGCAACCGGAGGGTAACCGCGTTCTGCTCGACGGTGAGGATGTCACCGCCCTGCTGCGCACGCCTCCAGTCACCGACGCCGCCTCACGCGTCAGTGTTCATCCCCGCATTCGTGCCTGGATGGTCGCCCGGCAGCAGCAGCTAGGGGCCCGCGGCGGAGTCGTGATGGAGGGGCGCGACATCGGCACCGTTGTCTTTCCCCAGGCTGACGTCAAACTCTTCCTCGACGCATCCCCTGAAGTACGCGGTCAGCGCCGTTTTGAGCAGACCGGCAATACCCCTGAGTCACGCCCCTCCGAAGAGGTCGCCAGGGAACTGCGGGATCGTGACGAACGCGACCGCAGCCGTGCCGTCTCTCCGCTGCGGCCTGCGGACGATGCCATCCTGCTGGATTCAACCCACCTGACGCTGGCTCAGGTTCTGGAACAGGCTGAAGATATAGTCCGCGCCGCTCTCCATCGCTGAACACGCGTTCTGCCCTGCCTCTGCACAATGCATCCCCGAATCCACCCCATCAGGGCTTGCCCACCGTACCGGTTCCCGGAGTGATCGAGATTGCATTGCTCCCGTTGTTCAGCAGGACCACGGTAGTGGCAATCGTGCCAGCAGCCACTCCCCCCAGAGCCGTCCATGTGAACAGGCTTGTATGCGGGCCAAGAAAATGGTGAGGGATTGATGCGTTTCCGCCGGAGCCGATCACATTCTGCTCGTGAATCAGGGTCGTAGCCGTCATCCCTCCGGACACGGCCGTCACCTGAATCACAAAGCTTCCCGCCTGCCCATTGGGCGTCAACCCATGGGCTGTAGCTTTGCCATTCTCGTCGGTGCGTACACGAATCGTCTTGGCACCATGAAAGCTGGCGCTGGGAGCATGATGGATGAGCCCGTGGCCGGACTTGCTGCCCGGCTGAATGGCAAATATCACCAGCGCTCCGGCCACCGGCTTGTGGTTCTTGTCCGTCACCTGCACAATCGGCTCGCGAGCAGTGCGGGCGCGAATATTGTTCAGCGCGCCTTCGCCGTCCAGAATATCGATCTGCAGCGGCTGACCGCCACCCTCTCCCGCGCCTGCCAGGAACGCATCGCTTGCAGACGGTGTCTCTGGTCCCTCACTGTGCGGACCCTCCCCGCCATAGGCGAAGGCCGGTTGCGCGATCAGAGCCGCGGAAACCAGACAGATCAGGCCCCGTTGCACTACGGATGACTTTCGGAAGGCAACTGAAAACATCATTTCCACCTCTAACACATGCTTCACTGCGCGGTGATTGTCTGCGATGTTCCGACGGAGTTGGCCAGGCTCACAGTCGTATGAATGACTCTGCAAGTAGATTCATGGTTCAACGTGAATTGCTGGGTGTAGGTGTATCCCGATCCATATGCCTGGGAGCCAGAAGTCTGGTACCAGGTCTTGAAGAGGTTTGACACCGATATTGCTTGCTTGACATCCGTGGCCAAAAGCGGTGAGCAGGGCGAACTGAAGTTGAATATCGCCGTACTCATATCCCGCGAGTTGGAGAATCCCGTCACGCTCAACGTAAGCAGATTGCCGGAAAGAGTTTGGGTGGCCTGGGTGATGCCAGGCGACGAAGGCGGCACGGTAATATTCACCGGCGTAATGCTGCTTGGCGTAACGTCCTGCCCGCCAGCAGTAAGGGTCAGCGTCACTGTAATGGTGCCTGCAACCGTTCCGCTCTGAATCTGGATCGTTGGTGTCACCGTGCTGCTTGCCGGGATGGTGAAGGTCTGCGTCCTGCCGCCAGAAGCAAACTGAATGGCAGGATCATCCACTCCGTTCGCTCCGGCAAAGGTCAACGTCAGTGTGCCGGTAATCGGCACCGGATACCCGGAGGTCAGCGTAAAGGACAACGTCGGCTGCTGTGCTGGCTGCACCGTCGTGGGACCGTTGAAGCTGGCGGCTGGCGTCGGAGCCACGATCTGCGCAGTCAGAGTATTCGAGTTGGAGGTAAATTGCGGGAATTGATTCACCGCCTCCACCTTGAGCACCTGCACTGTCTGCAGCAGTGTGGATGGAACGGTGGCCGTCAATTCAGTGGGGGATACATACACCGTCGGCACGGCCGTATTGTTGACCTTCACCGTGGTGCCGGAGATAAAGCCGGTACCTGTCAGGGTCAACTGGGTGGCCGCAGCACCCAGGGTAAGATTGCCCGGCGTCACCTGCGACAACACGAGCGGAATCACGGTCAGCGCCGTGCTGCCGCTGGCCTTGGCGTAATCGACCGTATCGGTCGGAACAAAACTGACGGTAAGATTCTGCGTTCCACCGACCGTAAGAATGGTCCCCAGGCTCTGGGAGTAGGTGAACTGCCCGGGTACGGCCCCCAGCGGACCCGTGGCCGTGGCATCCAACTGCGCAGAGGACAGACTTGTTCCAAGCACAACCGGAGTCGGTGTCGGCCAGGTGATGGTCGGCGTCGCCTGCGAGACCGTAAGCACTGCCGATCCGGTAACCGTGGCAAAATCCACCCGGTCGGTCGGCGTGAAGGTGACCTGTACCGTATGGCTACCGGCGGTCAGCACCTGACCAGCAGCAACGCTGTACTGATACGTACCAGGAATCGTTGTGGCATACCTGCTGGAAGCCACTGCATTCAACTGTGTTGTGGTCAGAGCCGTCCCGTAGGTCAGTGTTGCCGGCGTTGGCGTCCAGGCAATCGTCGGCGTTGCCGGCGCAACGGAAAGCGGAACCGAGCCGTTGGAAACACCTGCGGCATAGACAGTATTGCCGGCATAGGAGGCCGAGATTCCATGCACTCCCGCCGCCAGACTGCTGATCGTTAGCGTAGCCACGCCTCCCACCACCGGAACCTGCCCCACCAGCACGGCACCGTCATAGAAGCTGACCACTCCCGACGGGCTTCCTGTATAGGCGGAGGTCACCGTCGCCGTCAGCACCACCGGCTGATCGTACTGCGACGTCAGCACAGAGCTGCCCACGCCCACCGTCACCGGTGCCCCATTGACGGGTAGCGAAAGCGGCAGATTTGTCCCCGTAAAGTACAAGTCGCCGGGATAGGACAGCGTCAGCGCGTTCGTGCCATCGACGGTCGGAGTAAAGTTAGTTGCCAGATTGGCCTTACCCGTGGGGACATAGCTGGCGATCGTGGGCAACGTCTCACCCACGGGCTCCGAGAGTACATCCGTGTAGCCATTGCCCTGAAGCGCAGTCAGGAAGTATGCGTTCACCACGCCGCCCGTAATGTTCAGGTTCGGATAGTTCGCCGTGAAGTTGCCGTTGCCGTCTCCGGCAAGCACATACAGGTTCAGCCCGGATCCGAGCGGATTGCAGCTGGTCTGGCATGGAGAGGCAGCCACAATATCGGCGAGGCCGTCTCCGTTGAAGTCTCCGAAGGAGATTTGAAACGGGACCGCACTCAGAGTGGCCGTGGGTCCGGCATTGAAAAGTATCGTGCCTGGCTTGCTTGCATTCAAATAGGTAACCACGCCATACGCCTGCGTCGTGCCGGACTGGCTAAAGCCCAGCGCAAAGGACGGCAGACCCGATCCCTGCACAAGCTGAGCCACCGCCATCGGGCTGTAGGTGTACTGCGACGGCTGGAGCGGAACCGAATAGCTTGGACTGTTTGTCGCGCCGCCGGCAACCCCATACACGGTATTGTTCTGGTTGCGGAAGATATCGATACTTCCGGTGGTTGCGCCGGGAGCATAATTCTCGTACACGATATCCGGATAGCCATCGCCATCGACATCTGTCACAAAGTAAGGGGAGACGGCATCGCCAGGGGGCGGGAGTGCAGTAATCGTGGGAGCGTTAAATGTGCCGTTTCCATTCCCGGTGTAGACCGAGAGTTGCCCGGTTGGGGTAGCGGATGACGAAAGACCCACAAGAACGAGATCCAGTTTGCCATCCTTGTTCATATCCGCGGCAAACATCTGCACACCCACCGGGCTGGTAAGTGCATTGGGATTCTGGAAGCTGCCATCGCCGTTGCTCAGCGAGACATAGACCTGCTCGACGGCATTGGTGTCCGTACATTCATAAGCAATATCTGTCAGTCCGTCTCCATTGAAGTCGGCCAGCACCACGCTGCCAGGGATATAACACGTGCTGCTGGCATTGCTCAACGTAACATCCGGCTGGAAACTCCCAACAGGCGTCGTGCCCAGCAGAACGTGGAGTTGACCTACCGCATCCGCATAAACCATGTCCGGGATTCCATCGCCGTTCAAATCCCCGGTCACCGGAGTGATCGCGGGTGGGCTGGCCAGGCTTCCGCTGCCACCGGTGGCAAACGTCCCGGTCGTCGGATCAAGGACCAGACGACCACTCCCGACTGCGACTCCATTGTTGTTGATCGTGACCGTTCCCGAGGGCGCTCCGATCGTTGCACTGCCGGTGATCGACGCCGAGAGCAGGGAAGACGAGCCTACCGTGCCGGGGTTCGGTGCTGCGCTCGTGGTTCCGCTGGTGGAGGCAAGCGCAGAAACTGTGACCGGCGAGCTGGTGACGCAGGTGGATCCGGAGTTGCAGACCGTCGCAGTAAAGGACGTGACGCCGGCAGGAATCGTTGGCAGGCTCACCTGCAGCGTACTGGACGACTCATACAGGATGGTCCCGCTGACATTGCTTGAGCCGAGGGAATAGCTCACTGTCGTGGGCGCCTGGAAGCCGCTGCCGGTGATCAGAATGCTGTGCGGAATAGCTGCCTGGCTGATTGCCGGGTTGGCTTGCATCAGTTGGGAGGGGGCCACACTTGTAATTGCAAGCGAACCGCCTCCGCTACCCCCACTGCCCCCACTGCCGCCACTGCCGCCACCACCACCCGGC
>JAKBAG010000091.1 GCA_021809235.1 Acidobacteriota bacterium | reverse complement strand
AATCTCCTCACGGCTGGCCGTGCAAGGCAGCACGACCGAAAAAACGTTGAACTCGCGGATACGCCGGGCAATCAGCTGGGTATACTGCGACCCGAAGTCGAGAATGACAATGGTTTGGGCAGACACCCTTCCAGTGTGGCACGAAGGATGGGGCAGGATGCAAGTTGTTGGCTTGGCGCGGTTCGGACTCGCCAGCCTCGGCACCCTGCCCGCGGCCTCAGTTGCCCTGCGGCCTGGCCGTCGTTGCAGCCTTTTCTTCCTGCTCCAGCCACCACTCGTACCGCGGACGATTCTCGTCAGGCCGCGAACTGATTGGGTTGTCCAGGTGCAGCACCGGGTCGCCCTCGCCATACTCCGGCCACTGTGGCACCCCCTCGCCATTCGGATTGCCCGTCTTGGCAAAGTTCGTCCAGTAGGTCATCATCTGGTCGCTCAGCTTCCAGTCCTCCGGCCTCCACACCGCGCCCGGACGCGTTGCCAGCGTGCCGAACACATACTCGATGTCATCGGAGTGGAAGGCCACCGGATCGGGATGGAACTTGCTTGGCGGGGCGCCCAGGTCCAGCTTGTAGCGATAGACCGGCGACTCGCCCGTCTTGCGGTGGAACTCGATCCACTTCCAGGTTCCGTAGGCAATGAACGCATCGCCGCCATAATCGGCTGCCGACCGCTGTGCCACCGCATCGTCGGTTGCCGGATAGAGCCGCAGGAAGGTGGCAGCATCGTCGCCAAAGTGCGCCGTCGCAAAGTCCTTCCACTTGGCCGCTGTCATGCCCTTGCCCAGAAAACTGCCTTCGTCGCGGTTGAAGCCCGCCAGCAGCGGCACATGCGCCTGCTTGCCCTTCACGTAAATCTGCACAATCGGCTCGGGAATGAAGCGGCCATCGACCACCGGCGCAAAGCGCAGCGAACGATCCTTGGCCACGGTTGCAAGCACCGCATCCGCAGGCACTGCGCGCAGCTGCTCCAGCGTGGCCACGTGCAGGTCTTCCATGAGTTTCTCGTCCTTCTCCGCCTGCGCGTCTCCGGTCGGCATCGCCAGCGTGCCCGAGGACAACGCGCCCCCGCTTTCGCCAATCGCCTTGGCAAACAGTCCCTGCGCCGAGGGCACCGCCATCAGCGTGCTGACCGCAAACGACCCGGCGCTTTCCCCGAAGATCGTCACATTCTTCGGATCGCCGCCAAAGCCGGAGATATTCTCCTGCACCCACTGCAGCGCCTGCACCATGTCCATCAGCCCGTAGTTGCCGCTCGTGCCATCCTGCTCGGCAGAGAGCTGCGGCAGGGTGAGAAAACCAAAGACGCCCAGCCGGTAGTTGATCGTCACCAGCACCACGCCCTTCAATGGGAGAAAATCTCCGTCGTGGCGCGGCTCGGAGCTGCCGCCACCGGCGTATCCGCCGCCATGAATCCAGAACATCACCGGCAGCTTCGACTTGCTCGTCGCCGTTGCCGGCGTGTACACGTTCAGCGTCAGGCAGTCCTCCGAGCCCGGATCGTCCGGCGAGGTCGAGTCCTGGAAGATCATGTCGG
Organism: Acidobacteriota bacterium; assembly: GCA_021809235.1. Taxonomy (GTDB): domain Bacteria; phylum Acidobacteriota; class Terriglobia; order Terriglobales; family Acidobacteriaceae; genus Acidicapsa. The sequence continues at coordinate 9,071 of JAKBAG010000091.1, read as the reverse complement.
CAAAGACGTGATTCTGCGCGCAGTGATGACCATACTTCGTCGCCTCAAACGTTCCCTTCCAGTGCTCCTCGCGCCGGGGCGGCTGCCACCGCAGCTTGCCCACGGGCGGTGCCGCATAGGGAATCCCCTGGAAGGCTCGCACCTTGTCGTGGTTGATCAGCTTGCCATGCAGCTTGCCGTCAATGGTGCGCACCGTCAGCGTATCGGCAGCGGCGCTCACCGCAACCACAGCCAGCAGGGCCATCGCCAACCGGCGCATCCCCGTTGATCCAACTCTGCCCCAGCGAATCATGTTTTTTTCTCCCGCCGACCACCATATCACGCAACCGATCCCCACCGCTGATCCGCTGCGAATCCGCGGCTGCTTCCGTACCTCGCCCGTCCTGCAATGCTACACTCGCCCTGAACCGACTATGCTTGCCAAAGTGCTCAGCGCCGCCGTCTACGGCATCGATGCCAACCTCATCGAAGTGGAGGTGGACATCAGCCATGTTGTTCTTGAAGAGGACAAATTCCACACCGTCGGACTGCCCGATGCCGCCGTCCGCGAAAGCCGCGACCGCGTTCGCTCCGCGATGAAGAACTCCGGCTTTGCCACGCCGCCCACGCACATCACCATCAACCTGGCCCCGGCCGATCTGAAGAAAGAAGGCGCAGGCTTCGATCTGCCCATCGCGATCGGCATCCTGAGCGCCAACGGCTCGCTTCAGGGCGTTGATCTCGACCGCTTCCTCATGGTTGGCGAGCTGGGTCTGGATGGGACCGTGCGCCCGGTCCCCGGCATGCTTTCCATCGCCATTCTGGCCCGCGCCCGCGGGATCGCAAATCTGCTGGTCCCATCCGTCAACGCGCCGGAGGCGGCCGTCGTCGAAGGCATTCGCGTCTATCCGGTCCGCAGCCTCTCCGATGTTGTCGACCTGCTGCGCAACACCGTCCTCGGCGTCGTCCAGCGACCGCACGCGCAGGCAGCTACCGATGCCCTGCTCGCCGAACTGCTGCACCACGCCGCCGACTTCAGCGATGTGCGCGGCCAACAGACCGCCAAACGTGCGCTGGAGGTTGCCGCCGCCGGTGGACACAACATCCTGATGATCGGCCCGCCCGGCTCCGGCAAAACCATGCTTGCCAAGCGGCTGCCTTCCATCCTGGCGCCGCTCACCTTCGAGGAAGCGCTGGAAACGACCAAAATTCATTCCGTCGCAGGCGTGCTGGACTCCTCCGCAGGGCTAGTCACGCAGCGGCCCTTTCGCGCGCCCCACCACACCATTTCCGACGCCGGCCTGATCGGCGGTGGCGCCGTCCCGCGGCCCGGCGAAGTCTCCCTGGCCCACAACGGACTGCTCTTCCTCGATGAGCTGCCGGAGTTTCCCCGCAACGTGCTGGAAGTCATGCGCCAGCCTCTGGAGGAGCACACCGTCACCATCGCACGCGCCAGCATGTCGCTCACTTTTCCCGCACGCTTCATGCTTGCTGCTGCCATGAATCCCTGCCCCTGCGGCTACTTCAATGACAAATCCCGCGAGTGTCTCTGCACCCCGCCCATGATCCAGCGTTACGTCTCCAAGGTCTCCGGGCCACTGCTGGACCGCATTGATATCCACATCGAAGTTCCCGCCGTCCAGTACAAGGAGCTGCGCGGCGCTGCCGCTGCCGAAGGCTCCACCCAGATTCGAGACCGCGTGATGGCCGCCCGGCAACGCCAGCGGGAACGATTCCAGCGCGCCGGAGAAAAAATCTTTTCCAACTCCCAGATGTCCACCCGCCAGATCCGCACCCACTGCGAACTTAGCCCCGATGCGGAGCGACTGCTGGAGCGCGCCATGCAGCAGCAGGGACTCAGCGCCCGCGCCCACGACCGCATCCTGAAGGTGGCCCGCACCATCGCCGATCTGGAAGGCGCCGAATCCCTCGCTGTCCCCCATCTGGCCGAGGCTATCCAGTACCGCACGCTGGACCGCAGCTACTGGGCCTGAAGCGCAGGCCGACTCCGGCAAAGCACCCGCAGGCAAGGCTGCCGATCGAAGCAGCCATCCCTCGCAATGCTGCGCTGTGGAAGCAAACAGGATGCGACGCGCCGGTCACGTTACTTTCGTCATTCAAGCCATCTTACGCCCGGCCGATATTCCCCCTGTGCGCACTTCAGGCCCATCGGCTCATCCGCGCACAGCAAGGTGGACTCCGTCCATGGAAATCAGCTCCGGCCTTACCGCCATGCTTGTCGCCGTTCCGCTTCTCGTCATCATGGCTGCGGGCTTCTTCCGCATCGACGAGTTGGTCGTCAAGCCGAAGAAGACCTACCGCCGCATCCCGCTGGCCGGCGGCATCGATGAGCACGGCATCCCCATCGGCCTGGACCCCGACGGCCGCCCGCTGCGCAACGCGCGCCAGGCGAACTAAGGCATTGTCCGTTCACACGCAGCGCTGCAGAATCGGTACCAGTACAACCGGAGCCCGAGCAAGCAGCATATTCGCTTTGGATTTCGAGACGCTTCCGGTGTTTGCTGTCAGCGCCTGCGCAGGCTACCTGCGTGCGCCGCTATCGGTAGCAAACTCCACCGCGCAGCCCAGGCTCTGCCAGAAGGCGCGCACCTGCTGCTCGACCTCCGGCAGTGTCTTCTCTGTCCGCACCAGCGGTATCGTCGTCGGAGTGGCTGCCGTCAGGGACTCTGCCGGCAGTGCAATCGCCACGCAGCGCTCCGCCCGATAGGTGCAGGCAGCCAGGTCGGCAATCGAGACCGCCTGCATCGGCGTCATCAGGATGGTTCGCGGCGGAGCCATCCGATCCAGCAGGCTGAAGATCTCCAGCTTCGACTCCAGCTCATCCGGCACGCAGTCCACGGCAATCTCGGCCTCGCGTACCGCATCCTCGATGGTTGTCGCAAAGCGTACCCTCGGCGCAGTACCGTTCTGCTCGGCCATCAGCGACTCGCCGAGGCTTGCCCGCAGTGCCTCCTGGGCATGTCGCAGATTGGCTGGCATCACGTCCTCCAGCACCACATGCAGCCCCGCCTGCGCAGCGCGTAGCGCCAGGCTCCGGCCCAGTGGACCGGCGCCGACAATGGCGACCGTCATGGTCTTTGCAATTGCTTCCGGCATGCGGATTCCCGTCTGGGCCGCCTGCGGCCCGGCTGCACTGGCTAGCGCGAGCCCTTCAGCGCGTCCAGCACATCCTGTGCGCTGGGGTGTGCCTGCTCCAGATGAGCCGACACCAGCGCCCGTTCCTCGTCATCGAGTGTCGCCACCCCGCTCAGAATGCGGCGCAGCGTCACGGAAACATCGTCAATGTAGTTCATCAGCCGAATGGCTTCTCCGGAAAGCGGCATACCTGTGTCCCCAGTTCCTTTTGGATTTCTGCTTCATTGTCCGTGCTCAAGCCATACGCTGTAAAGTCGCCCCGCAGGAAGCATCCTCCGGCGCGATGCGTCGCATCCGGTTCCGCTCAGCGAAAGGAGACCACCAGCAGCCACAGATTCAGCCCCAGAATCACAGCCGCCACCAGCCACGCCAGCCCCTGCAGCCAGCGTGCGCTCACAAACTGGCCCATGATCTCCCGGTTTCCCGTAAAGCTGACCAGCGGAATCACCGCAAAGCTCAACTGCATGCTCAGAATCACCTGGCTCAGCAGCAGCAGCCGGGCGATTCCATGCGCCCCGTAGAGGCTGACCACAATCACCGTGGGCACAATGGCCGCCAGCCGCGTCACGAGCCGTCGCAGCCACTGCGGCATGTGCATCTCCAGGAAGCCCTCCATCACCACCTGCCCGGCCAGTGTTCCGGTCAGCGTGGAGTTCTGTCCGGAGGCCAGCAGCGCCACGGCAAACAGCACGCTGGCTCCGGCTGCACCCAGTAGCGGCGACAGCAGCCGGTACGCATCCTGAATCTCGGCTACATCGGTGTGTCCGCTGCGGTGGAAGACCGCCGCAGCCACCACCAGAATCGCCGCATTCACAAAGAGCGCAAAGGTCAGTGCCGCGCCGGAATCCAGATTGCCAAATCGGATCGCCTCGCGCTTGCCCTCCGGCGTCCGCGGATACTTCCTCATCTGTGCCAGCCAGGAGTGCAGGTAGAGATTGTGCGGCATGACCGTTGCGCCCAGAATGCTGATGGCGATGAAGAGCATTGTCGGGTCGGTGACCATGGCCGCCTGCGGCAGCAGCAGGTGGCGCAGTATCGGCCCAAACTCTGGCCGCGAGAGCGCGATCTCAATCCCGAACAGCACGGCTATCGTGCCGATCAGCGCCATCACCACTGCCTCCACCGTGCGAAAACCGCGCCGCTCCAGCAGCAGGATCAGCAGCACATCCGCTCCGGTAATCAGTACGCCCGCTATCAGCGGCAGATGAAAGAGCAGTTGCAGCGCAATCGCCGATCCCACGACCTCGGCCAGGTCGCAGGCGGCAATCGCCACCTCGGCAAACAGCCACAGCGCATGCGAAACCCAACGCGGATAGCGATCCCGGCAAAGCTGCGCCAGATCCCGCTCGGCGGCAATGCCCAGCCGCAGCGAAAGGCTCTGCAGCAGGATTGCCATCAGGTTCGACACCATGATGGCAAACAGCAGCGTATAACCGTAACGCGACCCCGCCGCCAGATCCGTGGCCCAGTTACCCGGATCCATGTACCCAACCGAGATCAGGAATCCCGGCCCCACAAACCCCAGCAGTCGACGCCAGAAGTAGGGCGACGACGAGATCGAGATCGTGGCTGCCTGGGTGGCAGACGGCGCTCTGTCCGAGGTCTCGACCATCGCTGCCTGAGACGGATTGCTGCGTACGGGGAGGTGCATTCCGGTCGTCCTGAACTCCTTTGGATGGGCTGGCCCTGCTTGAAAATACCACCCTGCCCAAAGATACTGTTCTGCAAAAATCCGCGAAAGACTCTGCCGAATCCGGTTATGCCGGATTCTCGGCGGCGGCGGTTCCCGTCGGCTTCGGCTGCAGCGGATCGTTGTCCCGATCTGTCACCTGCACCAGTCCGGCCAATCCGGCGGCCAGCCCGGCCATCTCCGGCAGCTTCCAGCAGCCAGCAGGCGCGCGCCAGCTCCAGTTCCCATCCGCCACTGCCGGGGTGTTCATGCGCGCCTCTGATCCCAGCCCCAGCAGATCCTGAGCCGGCACAATCGTCAGCGAGGCCACCGAGGCATGCAGCGCGCGCATCAGTCCCCAAGCGGCCCACGCTCCGTGGTCACCCACCGGTCCAATGTAGTGCTCGGCTGCGGCCCGTTCCTCGGCTGTGGCCTGTGTCCACCAGCCCGCCGTCGTATCGTTGTCGTGCGTGCCCGTGTAGGCCACCACCTGCGGCGTAAAGCAATGCGGCAGGTGCAGATGCGCCTCCGCCGAGCTGAAGCCGAACTGCAGCACCCGCATCCCAGGCATCTCCAGCTCCTGCCGCAGCGCATCCACCTCCGGCGTAATTACGCCCAGGTCCTCGGCAATCAACGGCAGCCGACCCAGCGCCTGCTCCAGTCGTGCAAAAAGCTCGCGTCCCGGCGCCTTCACCCACTCCCCATTCACCGCCGTTTCCTCGCTGGCTGGAATCGACCAGTAGGCCTCAAATCCGCGGAAGTGGTCCAGCCGCACCAGGTCAAAGTGCGTGCAGGCGCGTCGCACCCGCTGCACCCACCAGCCGAAGCCATCGTCCCGCATCGCCGCCCAGTCATACAGCGGATTGCCCCATCGCTGCCCGGTCGGCGAAAAATAATCCGGTGGCACTCCGGCCACATGCACCGGCTCCAGATCCGCATCCAGCTGAAACAGCTCCGGATTGGCCCACACATCGGACGAATCCATGCTGACAAAGATCGCCAGATCCCCCAGCATCCGTATCCCGTCCGCGTTGGCCGCGCTGCGCAGCCGCTCCCACTGCAGATCAAAGGCAAACTGCAGCACCTGCTCCACGCGCAGAGCCTCGGCATGGGTTGCGCGCAGGGCTTCGAGAGTCTGTGGGTCGCGCCGCTTCACCGCCTCCGGCCATTTTGTCCACGCGCCCGTCCTGTAGAGCCGCCGCAGCACAGCATAGAGCGCATAATCCTCCAGCCACCCGGCCTGCTCCCGGCAGAACTGCTCCAGCATCTGTCGCTGTTCGCCCAGTTCCGGATCCACTTCGCTGCGCTCCAGAAACCGTCGCGCCGCCGTCTGCAGTGACGCCAGCTTCCGCTGCTCGACAGCAGCATAGTCCACGCGACCAACCTGGCCCTCCAGCGCGGGAAACACCTCGCGCTCCAGCCAGTCCGCTTCGATCCATCCCCACTCCGCCAGCAGTTCCAGGCTGATCAAAAACGGATTGCCGGCAAAGGCCGAACTGCCCGCATACGGCGAATTCCCATAGCCTGTGGGACACAGCGGCAACACCTGCCAGATATGCTGGTGCGAGGCAGCCAGAAACTCCAGAAACCGATACGCCTCCGGCCCCAGATCCCCAATGCCCCCCCGCGAAGCAAGCGAGGAAACCGGAAGCAATACGCCTGACGATCGTGCAAATCGCATACTCGCATTAGAGCATTCCGCCCCGTCGGCGCACCAACCCGACCAGCTGGCAATCTCGGCTGCGGCGCAAAACAGTCACGCCCGCCGATCTTCCGGCGGGCGACTGCTTTCTGCTCTGTTTCGTTGTGTTGAGTCCAGATTCTACTGTCCCAGGCTCATGGCTTTCATCGCATTGGGATTCACGTTGATCAGGTGTGCCTTTTTGTAGCGATCCTCAGCCGAGTTCACGAAAACGCCGAAGACCTCTTCGCGCCGCTGGTCCAGCATCTGGTCCCTGGTCTGGTCAAAGTTCTTCGCAATCTCGGCGTCGGTTGGCGTCTGCTTGTCGGTGATCTTTGCCACCACGCCAGTCCGCTGCGCGTTGATTGGTCCGCTGATCTGGCCCACGTTCAGGTTTAGCAGCTCCGGCGCTACGGTGGCAATCTGGCCCAGATCCGGCACCTGCCCGCTCTGGCCCACCAGGTCGCTGCTCTTTACGGTTGCGCCCACTTCCTTGGCGGCCTTGTTCAGGTCGTTATAGGCATGGGCCTTGTCGGCCAGCTCCTTGGTCTTCTCCTGCAGCAGTTGCGGCAGCCGCTCGTCGGTATAGTCTTTGGCGATCGTTGCCTTGTACTCGTCAAACTTCGGCGCATGGGCCGGAGTCACGCCCACTACCTGGAAGATGGCATAGCCTTCGCCCGTGGGTGCAAAGGCCGGCGGCGCGCCCTGCTTGGTGATAAAGGCCTTACCGAGCAGCTCGGCGCTGTCCGGCAATCCGGCAATGATGCCCTGCACGCCGGTCGGCGGCGTGGTCACCAGCGGCAGCTTGTGCGCGGCTGCGGTCTTCTCCAGCCCGTTCTTTGCGGCTTCGTCGGTCAGGCTCTGGGCAAATGAGGCCTCGGTCTTCGCTTCCTTCTCCCGGATGAGTGAGACCTGGATTGTCGGCAACACCTCATTCAGCGCCTGGGTATGCGCCGACTGCCGCTCCTCGACCTGCACAATGTGGTAGCCGTACTGCGTCTTGATGATGGCCAGCGCACCGATCGGCTGGGTGAAAATCGCCTTGTCGAACTCCGGCACCATCGTGCCGTGCTTGGCGAATCCCAGCTCGCCGCCCTGCGCCGCGCTGCCCGGATCCTCGGAGTATTTCTTGGCCAGCGCGGCAAAATCGGCTCCGCCCTGCAGCTGCTTCAGGATCGACTCCGCCTGTGCCTTCGCCTCGGCGTCGGTCTTCGCTTTTCCGCCCGGATACTTGATCAGGATGTGCCGCGAACGCGCCTGTTCCGGCGTCTGATAGTCGGCCATGTGCTCGTTGTAGTACTGCTGAATCTCCTGTTGGCTCACCTTTGGCACTCCGCCCGGAACCTGGTCGGCCGTGAAGGTGAAGTAGCGGATCGTGCGCTGCTCCGGAACCGCGCTGGCATAGCGCGCCGCATTCTTTGTAAAGAACGCCTGTAGCTCCGCGTCGCTTGGCTGGATCTGCTTGCGCAGGTCGTCGGCCTGGATCACCGCGTAGTCAAACTTGATCTTGATGTTCTGCTTGCGGTACGCATCCCGCACCTCGGCATCGGAGACCGTCACACCCGACGTGATGTAGGCCCGCAGCCGCTGCACCTGAATGTCCTCGCGCAGTTCCTTCTCAAACTCGGCCGTTGACAGCCCGAACTGGCTGCGGATGAAGCCCTCATACTGTTGCATGCCGACAAACTTGCCGCCCGGAAACAGCAGTTCGCCATACTGGCCCTTGTGCAGAAAATCGCTCACGTCCGCAGCACTGGCCGTGATTCCAAGCCGGTTCGCTTCATCCAGCAGCACACGCTGCAGAATCAGCTGCTGGCCCACACGCGGCACCATCAGCTGCAGATAGAAGTCCGGCAGCCGCTGCCGCTGCAGCTGCTGCTGGGCAATCTCCTGCACCCGCGTCGCGCTGATCGTGTCCCCGTCAAACAGGAACCGGCTGTACCAGTGCGGATACACCGTGGCAAACGTGTCCTGGGTGTTGGACACATTCTGGAAGATGCCTGGAATCAGCGTAATGACCATTGTGATAACGGCCGCGCCGATGATCACAATGAAGATGGACTTGACGAGACGGTTGTCTTTTTGCAGAAAACGAATCATGTCTGGGTAATGACCTTCGGTGGGAACCGGCGACAGTCTCTGCCGCGGGCGCACTTCTCCTACTGAAATTCCTGGTTCTCTGCGATTATAGACGAGCGGGCCCGGCAATCGCCGTGGCACGGAGCATCTTCCATATGAGCGACCCGAACGATCCCACTGCACTGCCGCATTCGCTGGCCGAATCCAGACTGACCGAATCCAGCCCAGCCGAATCCAGCCCGAGCCCGGCCGAAGGCCCGCTGCGTATTGATCTGTACCGCGTTCCCGCACCCTCTCCGCTGCGCGAAAAGCTGCTCCGCCTGCTTTGGGCCTTCTTTCAACTTCCCTTTCTGCCCATCATGCCGCGCGCGATCAGCCCGCTGCGCGTGGCCCTGCTGCGCCTGTTTGGCGCGAAGATCGGCCCTGCCTGCCTTATCGACCCCGGAGTTAAGGTCTGGATGCCATGGAAGCTCACGATGGGCGAGCGCTCCTCACTCGGCGTCAATA
>JAKBAG010000090.1 GCA_021809235.1 Acidobacteriota bacterium | reverse complement strand
TGTATCGTACGCCGCGGGGATTCTCCGGGTCGGGCGCACGCTGAGCTCCGATGCTATCGACGTAGTAGCGGTCCGTGGCCTGCATGTCTGCGGCATAGGTGGCCAGATGGCTGATGCTGGTGATGGCCGGCCGCTGTGCGGCATTCAACTGCGGCACGGTTACGACGGCCAGCGCGGCCAGCGCGCCGAGCAGGCCAAGGCGGTTGCCGCGGCGGGAAGGAGCAGAAGCGATCTGGGCCGTGAGCCGGGAGACGGATCGGGACGACAGCAGTGAAAGCATGGGCAGTACCTCGGAAAAATCCCAAAAATCAAATTCCCTTGAACGATAGGCGCTGCCGAGTGGTTTGCGCAAGCAGAAAATGCGTTGCTTCTCCGCCAAGCCAGCCGCACTGCGGGCTGAAGTAAAGCTATTTATCTGGAAACGCAGACCAGGGAACCAGGACAAGTTGGGGCCAACTGTCGGCGACGACAGGAAATGCCCCAGGTCATACGATTTGCATTGCCTTGCCTGAATCTGACGGCATAAGATCACGGACATGTTCCGGAAAACCCTTACACTCGCTACTGCTGCGCTGCTGACGGCCACCGCCGTGGCGCAGTCGGCAACTCCTGTTCCTCCGGCAGATCTGGCCGAGGCGCGCGCAATCTTCAAGCAACTGATTGAGATCAACACTACGGACACGCCTCAGGGCAACGTGACGACGGCGACCCAGGCGATGCAAAAGCGATTTCTGGATGCAGGATTTCCCGCCGCTGACCTGCACCTGCTGGGTCCAAACGCTCGCAAGATGAATCTTGTAGTTGACTATCCGGGCACAGACAAGAGCGAGAAGCCTGTGCTGTTTCTGTGCCACGTGGATGTCGTGGAGGCGCTGCGCTCGGACTGGCATACCGATCCCTTCCAGTTTGTGGAAAAGGATGGTTACTACTATGGGCGCGGAACGCAGGACATGAAGGACTCCGACGCTACGGTGGTGGCTACGTTCCTGCGGCTGCATCGCGAAGGGTACCATCCTCGGCGGGGCATGATTCTGGCTCTGACTGCGGATGAGGAAGGTGGCAAGTCCAATGGCGCAAGCTGGCTGGTGGAGCATCATCGCGAGCTGGTGGATGCGGCCTTTGTGATCAATCCGGACTCCGGAGGCGTGGAGTTGCAAAACGGCAAGGCAGTGGTGGCCGACGTGGAGGCGACGGAAAAGGTCTACTCCGATTTCCAGGTGACGGCATACAACCGCGGCGGACACAGTTCCCTGCCCCGACCGGACAATGCCATCTATGAGCTGATGGCTGCGTTGAACAAACTGGCCACCTACAGCTTTCCTTTTGAGCTGAACAGCGTGACGCGCGAGTATTTTACGGCCATGGCCAAGCAGGAGCACGGACAGGTGGGCGAGGATATGCGCGCCATACTGAAGACGCCGCCGGATATGGCCGCGGCTGCGCGGCTCTCGGCCCTGTCTCCCGACTTTAACTCGAACTTCCGCACCACCTGCGTGGCCACGCGACTCTGGGGCGGGCACGCCAACAACGCACTGCCGCAGACGGCGCAGGCAAATGTGAACTGCCGCATCTTTCCTGGGCACTCCCCGGAGCAGATCCGTCAGCAGTTGATTGCCCTGTTTGGGGACTCCAAGCTAAGCGTGAAGTATGTCTCTGATGCCGGGGTGGTCTCCGAAACGGCACCGGACCGGCAGGCGATGACACCGCCGCCGCCAATGCCGGAGGTCTTCAAGCCACTGGATGCGATGGTGCAGGCCATCTGGCCGGGAACACCGGTGACGCCGATCATGGAGGATGGTGCTTCTGACAGCATCTATTTCGCCAAGGCCGGGATTCCCTGCTACGGCTTCTCCGGCATTGCACTGGAGCGCGGCGACGAGCGGATGCATGGGCAGGATGAACGGCTGCCGATCGACTCCTACACCAAGGCGCTGCAGTTCATGTATGGCTTCTCCAAGGCGGTTGGCGACGAGTAAAGCATGGCATGCAGCAGCGGCAACGGGAGTGGTGAGTGTAGCGCTCCCGTTAGTCGCGGCGAAATGCGGCAGCGCGCGCACAACAGGGCCGGGCTGGGTATCGGACGAGGCAGCAGTAGCCTGTCAGATACCCAGTTCGGCCTTTGTTTCCACGAAACAGTGCACCGCAAATTCGAGGTCGGCGCGGGAGTGCGCAGCTGAAATCTGGGTGCGGATGCGGGCTTTGCCCATGGGCACTACAGGGTAGCTGAAAGCGACAACGTAAACGCCCTTGGCCAGCATACGCTCAGCCACGCGCACGGCTACTGCGGCATCGCCAAAGAGGATGGGAACGATGGGGTGGTCACCGGGCTGAAGGGTGAAGCCTGCGGCCACCAGCGACTCCCGGAAGAAGCGCGTGTTCTCGCGCAGCGAGTCCAGCAGTGCGGCAGACTGGCTGACAAGATCGAGTGCCTGCAGTGTGGCGGCAACGATCGGCGGTGCGACGGAGTTGGAAAACAGGTAGGGCCGCGAGCGCTGCCGCAGCAGATCCACAATGGCCTTGCGACCGCTAATGTAGCCGCCGCTGGCTCCGCCAAGAGCCTTGCCCAGAGTGCCGCTGACGATGTCCACGCGCTGCTGCACGTCAAACAGCGCCGGTGTGCCGCGACCTCCGGGGCCGAAGAACCCAACCGCGTGGGAGTCATCGACCATGACGAGCGCGTGGTGCTTTTCGGCGAGATCGCAGATGCGGTCGAGTTTGGCGACGAAGCCGTCCATGGAGAAGACGCCGTCGGTCACGATGAGCCGGTATCGTGCGCCGGAGGCCTGTTGCAGCTGGGCTTCCAGATCGGTCATGTCTCCGTTGCGGTAGCGGAAGCGCGCAGCCTTGCAGAGGCGGATGCCATCGATGATGCTGGCGTGGTTGAGTTCGTCGGAGAGAATCGCGTCTTCGGCGTCGAGGAGGGTTTCAAAGACGCCGCCGTTGGCATCGAAGCAAGAGCTGTAGAGGATTGTGTCGTCGGTGGACAGGAACTGACTGAGGCGCTGCTCGAGTGTGCGGTGCAGCGACTGCGTGCCGCAGATAAAGCGGACACTGGCCATGCCGAAGCCCCACTGGTCGAGCGCCTGATGCGCGGCGGCCAGGATTGCGGGGTGGTTGGCAAGCCCAAGGTAGTTGTTGGCGCAGAGGTTGAGCACGCTGCCGGAGCCAACGGCAACGTGGGTCTGCTGCGGACCTTCCATGAGTCGCTCGCGCTTGGTGAGTCCATCGGCTTCAATGGCTGCGAGACGGGCTTCAAGATGCTGCTGAAAACTGCCGTACATGCGGACTCCTTATCCCAGCGTGGAGAGATCAAGAACAACCTTGCCGGTATTTCCGGAGATCATGGCGGCGAAGCCCTGCTCAAAGTCGGCAAAGTCGAAGCGATGCGTGATGATGGGCGAGATGTCCAGCCCGGATTCGGTGAGCACGGACATTTTGTACCAGGTGTCGTACATCTCCCGACCGTAGATGCCCTTGATGGTGAGCATGTTGAAGATGACCTTGCGCCAGTCCATGGGCATCTCCCGGGATGGGATACCGAGGATAGCAATCTTGCCGCCGTGGCAGAGGTTGTCGATCATCTGAGCCAGCGCTGCCGGGTTGCCGGACATTTCCAGCCCCACATCGAAGCCCTCAGCCATGCCAAGCTGCTGCTGCACGTCGGCCAGGGGAGTCTCCAGAGGGTTGATGGCCAGCGTGGCTCCCATCCTGCGGGCCAGTTCCAGGCGGTAGGGATTCATGTCCGTGATGACGACGTGGCGCGCGCCGGCGTGGCGTACGACCGGGATGGCCATGATGCCGATGGGACCGGCACCGGTGATGAGGACATCCTCGCCCAGCACTGGAAAGGAAAGCGCCGTGTGGACGGCATTGCCGAAGGGATCGAAGATGGCGGCCACATCCAGATGGATGCCCGCGTGGTGACGCCAGATGTTGGCCATGGGCAGGGCGATGTACTGGGCGAATGCGCCGGGGCGGTTGACGCCAACGCCCTGAGTGTTGGCGCACAGATGGCGGCGACCGGCCATGCAGTTGCGGCAACGTCCGCAGACGACGTGGCCCTCGCCGCTGACGATGTCGCCGGGATGAAAGTCGTTGACATTGGCACCGACGGCGACAATTTCGCCGACAAATTCATGTCCAATGGCCATGGGCACAGGGATGGTCTTCTGTGCCCAGGCATCCCACTGGTAGATATGTACATCGGTGCCGCAAATGCCGGCGCGCAGAACGCGGATGAGCACGTCATTGATGCCGTAGGCCGGTTCGGGAATATCTTCGAGCCAGAGACCGGGCTCGGCGTGCTTTTTAACGAGTGCTTTCATGAACAGAACTCCTGTGCGGCAGTCCGGCGCGCCGAAAGCGGAAGCACGGCAAGCCGCCCTCCTACTGTACGCGATGGCAGGCAGGGGAATGAAGAGGCTGCGCGCGGGCCATACCGCTGCCCAGCCGCGCCGCTGATAGACTGATAGGGCCATGATCCTGCCCTTTGTGAGGGGAATTTTTGCCGAACTGGAAGCAACAGACGGCCTGGAACGGGTGCGTCGGCACCTGTCGCAGGGCATGGGCCGCAGGCGCGTCAGCGGACTGACAGCCACGGCCCGCGCACTGCTGCTGCCGCTGATGGCGCGTGCGGCTCGGATGCCTGTGATTGTGGTGGTACCTGACAACAAGGCTGCCGAGGCGCTGGAGCAGGCACTGCGCGTGGGCTGCGAGCTGACCGGTGCCGTGGACGTGGCATCGCTTGCCCGGCTGCCCGCCCACGACGTATTGCCCTTCGAGAATCTCTCCCCACACCCGGATATTCAGGAGCAGCGCGCCGCAGTGCTGTGGAAGTTCTCGACTGGAGCGGTGACGGTGCTGATTGCTCCCGTGGAGGCGTTGGCGCTGCGGATGTTCGAGCGCAGCTACTATGCCAACCTGGCGCTGCGGCTGGAGCGCGGCGAAGAGATGGACATGGAGATGGTCATCGAGCACCTGGCCAGCGTGGGCTACGAACAGGTGGACCTGGTGGAGATGCCGGGGCAGTTTGCCCGTCGCGGCGGCATTCTGGACGTCTATTCGCCAGAGATGGAACGGCCCGTGCGGGTGGAGTTCTTCGGCGATGAGATTGAGTCGATGCGTCGGTTTGATCCCGAGACGCAGCGCAGTGCCTCTGCCGTGGACGAAGCCCTGCTGCTGCCGCTGACCGAGACTCCGGCAACGGAAAAGATGCTGGCAGCCGTGCACGCGCGGCTGAGCCGGGAGCGCGTGGAGGGCGATGAGGATCAGGTGGCTGACGCTCTGGAGGCACAGGGCGCAACGATCTTTCCGGGGTGGGAGTTCTTTGCCGCGGCCCAGGGTGCGGAGACACATCTGACACGGCTTCTGCCGCGCTGCGCGCTCTTTGTGGAAGAGCCTGCCATGGTGCGCAACCAGGTGGAGCGATGGTGGAACAAGGTGCAGCAGCGGCATGATCGCTCTGCAATGGGCTCGCTGGTGCTGCCGGAGGATGTATACATCCGGCCGGAGATTCTGCAGGGGATTCTGGATTCGCATCCGGGACTGGACCTGGACCAGTTGGGCGCAGTCGATATTCTGGATGAGGACCGGACGCTGGGGGAGATTGCCTTTGCCTCGCGACCAACACTGCGATTCCACGGTTCGATTCCCGCCTTTGTGGACCAGCTGCGACACCTGATGGGGCAGGACCAGCGGACGCTGATCGCCGTACCGCACCAGGGCGAGGTGGAGCGTGTGGCCACGATCCTGCGTGAGTATCAGCTGCCTTATCGAATTGGCAGCCGGAATCCGCATGCCGGCAGTGAAACACTTTATGACGAGACCAGCCATCTGGCCGGGGACCTGCGTGTACCAGTAATTGTGCGTGCGCAGCTTGCCGCCGGAGTTCACCTGGGTGAGATCGGGCTGACGATCTTTGGCGCCAACGACATTACCGACGAGATTGACGTGCAGGCAAGGCTGGAGCCGCGAAAGTCCAAAACGGCAGCTTTTGTCTCGGACTTCCGCGACCTGACCGTGGGCGATTACGTGGTCCATGTGGAGCACGGCATTGCGCGCTACCAGGGGCTGAAGGAGATTGAACAGGACGGGATGCGCGTGGAGTTCATGGTGCTGGAGTTTGCCGAGCAGGCAAGGCTCTATGTACCGCTGACGCGCCTGGATCTGATCCAGAAATATCGCTCAACCGACGCCGGACCCGCGCCGGAGCTGAACAAGCTGGGATCGCAGCAGTGGGCCAAGACCAAGGCGCGGGTAAAAAAGGCGATGGCGGACATGGCCGACGACCTGCTGAAGCTCTACGCGGAGCGACATGCGGCACGCGGCAATGCCTTCAGTCCGGACAATGAGTTCCAGCGCGAGTTCGAGGATGCCTTTAATTTCACGGAAACCGACGACCAGCTGAATGCGATTGAGGACATCAAGCGCGACATGGAATCGGAGCGGCCCATGGACCGGCTGCTCTGCGGCGATGTGGGTTACGGCAAGACAGAGGTGGCCATGCGCGCCGCCTTCAAGGCTGTGCAGGATGGCAAGCAGGTCGCCGTATTGACACCGACAACGATCCTCTGCTTCCAGCACTTTGAGACCTTCAAGAAACGCTTTGCCCAGTTTCCCATCACCGTGGAAATGATCTCGCGCTTTCGCACGCCGAAGGAGCAGAAAGCGGTGCTGGAGCAGGTGGCAACCGGCAAGGTGGATATCCTGATCGGCACGCATCGGTTGCTGAGCAAGGATCTGCAGTTTCAGGATCTGGGTCTGCTCATCATCGACGAGGAGCAGCGTTTTGGAGTGAAGCACAAGGAGCGGCTGAAGGAGATGCGGCGTGCGATTGACGTGCTGGCCATGAGTGCAACGCCGATTCCGCGCACGCTGCACATGTCGCTGGTGGGACTGCGCGATATGAGCGTGATCGAGACGCCGCCGAAGGATCGCATGGCGATCCAGACGGTGGTGGCCAAGTTTGACGAAAAGCTGGTGCGGTCTGCCGTGGAGCTGGAGTTGGAACGTGGCGGGCAGGTGTATTTTGTCCACAATCGCGTGGAAAGCATCTACGAGATCGGGATGCTGATTCAGGAGCTGGTGCCTGCAGCGCGCGTGGTGGTAGCGCACGGACAGATGGGCGAAAGCGACCTGGAAAAAGTGATGCTGGCCTTCATGCGGCACGAATACGATGTGCTGGTGGCAACATCGATCATCGAAAACGGGCTGGATATTCCGCTTGCGAATACGATTCTGATCAATCGTGCGGATCGACATGGGCTGAGCGAACTGTATCAGCTGCGCGGGCGCGTGGGCCGCTCGAATCGCCGTGCGTATGCCTACCTGCTGATCCCGCCCGAGCGCGAGCTGACGGAGATTGCGCGGCGGCGGCTGGCCGCGCTCAAAGAGTTCAGTGATCTGGGTGCGGGCTTCAAGATTGCCGCGCTGGACCTGGAACTACGCGGAGCTGGCAACCTGCTGGGCGGCGAGCAGAGCGGGCACATTGAAGCGGTAGGTTTTGAGCTATATACGTCGATGCTGGAGGATGCGGTAAAGCGGCTGAAGGGTGAGCACGACGAAGCGCGCACCAGCACGCAACTGAATCTGGGCATCGCGCTGCGCATTGATGAGCAGTATGTAAGCGAGGAAAACCAGCGACTGCGGCTCTATAAAAAGATCGCCGGAGCAGCCGGAGCCAAGGACATCGAAGAGATTCGCGCCGAAATGCTGGACCGCTACGGTCCTCTGCCGGACCATGCCGAGGCGCTGCTGACCGCCGCCGGACTGCGGGTGCTTTGTGAGCAGGTAGGAGTGGCGCAGCTGGATCGCAAGCGCGAGTTCCTGCATTTGCGCTTCACCGAGCGTGCCTCAGTGGATGCCGAACGGCTGATGCAGGAGGTAGCACGCAAGGCGCGACGCGGGGCGCAGTTTACGCCGCAGGGCGTGCTGAAATATCCGCTGACGGCAGCCGATCCGGGTGGTGTAATGAACGAAGCGCGGGCGCTGCTGGAGAGTATTCGCGCGGCCTGAAGCCGCGCAACGCAATGGAAGGCAATCGAGAGGATTGGCAATGATACGTCGAATGGGACTGGCCCTGGGCCTGGCAGGAGCAATGATGATGAGCAGCGCAGCAGCAACGGCGCAAAAAACAGACGCAAAACAGGCCTTCCAACGCGCCTCGGATGCCTACTTCGATGAGGTCTACTTCCCCTTTCAGCCCACGAACGGGACACTGGCCGGTTATCACCAGTACGACGCAAAGCTGGAGGACTTTTCCGCAGCCAGCCGCATGGCAGAGGTTGCGGCACTGCACCGGGCAGAGCATCGCGTGGAGGCGATTGCCCCAGCAACCCTGGACCAGCCCACGCGCGCCGACCGCGCTCTGGTGCTGGCCAACATCCACTCGCGGCTGCTTACACTGCAGACGATTCGCCCCTGGCAGAAGGATGCAGATACCTATTCCAGCACCATTTCCAATGGGATCTTTTCGCTGATGGAGCGAAAGTTTGCTCCTGCCGATGTGCGGCTGCGTGCGGTGGTAGAGCGCGAGAAGCAGGCACTGACGCTGCTACAGCAGGCGCGCGAAAACCTGACGGATGCGCCACACGTCTACACCGAGATTGCAGTGGAGCAGTTGCCGGGAATCATCAGCTTCTTTCAGCAGGATGTGCCGACGGCATTTGCGGACGCAAAGGACCCTGCGGTTCGCGCCGCATTTGCCCACTCGAATGCGGCTCTGATTGCCGGACTCCAACAGTATCTGCACTGGCTGCAGACAGACTTGCTGCCGCGCTCGCACGGCGATTTTCGCTGGGGTGCGGAGACCTTCCGCAAAAAGCTGGCCTACGACGAGATGGTGGATATTCCGCTGCCCCGTTTGCTGGCCATTGGCGAGGCTGACCTGCGGAAGAATCAGGCAGCTTTCAACAAGCTGGCGCGCGAAGTGGAACCGAACAAGGATCCACGAACAGTTCTGGAGGAGCTGGGTGCCGATCATCCTGCACCAGACCAGCTGCTGCAAAGCTTCCGCAACACCTTCAACGGGCTGATCGAATTCATTCAACAGAAGCATATTGTGACCATCCCTTCCCAAGTGCGACCTATCGTGGAGGAGACGCCACCGTTCATGCGGGCAACCACGTTTGCCTCTATGGATACTCCGGGGCCGTTTGAACAGCATGCCACCGAGGCATACTTCAATGTGACGCTACCGGACAAGAGCATGACGCCGGAGCAAGTGGAAAGCTACATGCACTCGTTCAACGTGGGCACGATTGTCAGCACGGCCGTGCATGAGGCTTATCCGGGGCACTATGTGCAGTTCCTGTGGGTGCCGAAGGCTCCCAGCCGGGTGCGCAAGCTTCTCGGTGCCAGCTCCAATGCCGAAGGCTGGGCACACTACTGCGAGCAAATGATGCTGGATGAAGGCTATGGGCAGCCTGGCGCAGGAGCCAAGACCGAACGAGAGGCCAAACTGTTAAGGCTCGGGCAACTGCAGGATGCTCTGTTGCGCGATGCGCGCTTTGTGGTCGGCATCCAGATGCACACCGGATCGATGACGATGGAGCAGGCGATTGCCTTCTTCCAGCAGGAAGGCTACCAGTCCCGCGAGACAGCGATGGTGGAGACCAAGCGCGGCACCTCTGATGGCACCTATCTCTACTACACTCTGGGTAAGCTGGAGATTCTGAAGTTGCGCAGTGACCTGATGAAGAAGGAAGGGGCTGCGTTTTCTCTGGAGAAGTTCCACGATGCCTTCCTGTCGCAGGGATTTCCGCCGATCAAGATTGTGCGCGAGGCGATGCTGGGGGATGAATCCCCGACGCTGTGAAGTTGTGGCCTGCAACAGCCGCTTGCAGCAGCCAAGGACGCGCATCCTGCAACCCAACCAGCCCAGAGCATTCCTCTGGCCGATGAAGGAGAATACCCGATGAGCAAACGAGTTCGCACTGCCGTGTTTCCTGCCGGAGGTCTGGGGACGCGATTTCTTCCGGCGACGAAAGTAATTCCGAAGGAGATGCTCGCGCTGGTGGACAAACCGATCATCCAGTACGGCGTGGAAGAGGCAATTGCGTCGGGAATCGAGCACGTGATCTTCGTGACAGGCCGGGGCAAAGGCGCGATGGAGGATCATTTCGACATCAGTTTCGAACTGGATGCAACGCTCGAACGCAAGGGCAAGACCGAACTGCTCGCCACCTCGCGGGCCGTTTCGTCGATGGCGCGTATCTCGTATGTGCGCCAGAAGGAGCCGATGGGGCTGGGCCATGCCGTACTCTGCGCCAGGCAGCTTGTGGGCGACGAGCCCTTCGCAGTAATCCTGCCCGACGACGTGATTGATGCTCCGCGCCCATGCATTGCGCAGATGATCGACGTCTACAACCAGACGCAGTCCTCGGTGCTGGCAACGATGACGATTGAAGGGCCGTCGATCAGCGCCTACGGCGTGCTGGCAGGAGCACAGGATGCGGAGAATCCGCGCCTCTACAACTGTACCGGGATGGTGGAAAAGCCGAAGTTTGAAGAAGCGCCATCCAAGCAGGCCATCATCGGACGCTACATCCTGACGCCGGGCATCTTTGCAACGCTGGAAAAGACAGGTTTCGGTGCCGGCGGCGAACTGCAGCTGACGGATGGAATTCTGGCCCTGCTGCAAACGGAAAAGGTGTATGGATACACCTTTGAAG
>JAKBAG010000089.1 GCA_021809235.1 Acidobacteriota bacterium | reverse complement strand
CTGAAGTGAAACGGAGCGAAGACAGGCAGAAGCTTGCTTGGTTGGGCGAGTACTGCTCACGCCCGATTCGAATCTAACGCAACTTCATGGTACCACCAGTTTTGCCAAATGCCTGCAGGAAAAATTTCCGACAACCACAAGGAAGTGAGTAAGTTCTGTTTTGGTCCTGCTGGAGTGACCTCGCCGGACCGGCCCGGAGAGCCCGTCCCTGCTGCCGGGATGTAGCCCCGGCGACCGTGTTGGGCGGCTGGCGGGTGACGTGCTATGTTTGGCTTTCATCATGGTGCACGGCAAAGACAAGGACGACGGGCTCAAGAACGACTGGCTCAAGAACGACTGGCTGGAGCTGCTGGGCGAGGCCCGCACGCAATTGGAGGCAGGCTTTGCCGATCTGCCGGAGTATGCCCCGTCCGAAGGGCCGTCCGGTGCAGCCATGGCTGCGGTGCTGGGCGAGGTAAGTCGTCGGCTGCACGACAACTATCCCTACTTTCACCCGCTCTATGCCGGGCAAATGCTGAAACCGCCACATCCGGTGGCGCAGTCCGCCTATACCCTGGCGATGAGCCTGAATCCCAACAACCATGCCCGCGATGGCGGCCGCGCCAGCTCCGAGATGGAGATCGAGGCAGTGGCCGAGATTGCGGCGATGATGGGCTGGCGGCAGGGGGATGGCAGCGGATTCCTTGGACATCTGACCTCGGGTGGCACCTTCGCCAATCTGGAGGCGCTCTGGGTAGCCGGCCAATGCATGCCTGGCCGCCGTGTGGTGGCCAGCGAACAGGCCCACTACACCCATCGACGGATCACAGGCGTGCTGCAGATTCCCTTTGACTCGGTGCGCAGCGATGGCCGGGGACGGATGGACCCGGAATCCCTGGAGGATGCGTTGCGGCAGGGCAACGTGGGCACGGTGGTGGCCACGCTGGGCACCACGGCGCTGGGCGCGGTGGACCCTCTGCCGGAGATTCTGGCTCTGCGCCAGCGTTATGGATTCCGGCTGCATATTGATGCGGCCTATGGGGGATA
Organism: Acidobacteriota bacterium; assembly: GCA_021809235.1. Classification (GTDB taxonomy): domain Bacteria; phylum Acidobacteriota; class Terriglobia; order Terriglobales; family Acidobacteriaceae; genus Acidicapsa. The sequence goes on along the minus strand of JAKBAG010000089.1, from coordinate 9,747 downwards.
CTTCCGGCTGATTCAGCCGGAGCTGGGTGCGGATGCAGCAGCAGCCTTTGCGGCCATTCCCGAGGCCGATTCGATCGTGATTGATCCGCACAAGCATGGACTCCAGCCTTATGGATGCGGCTGCGTGCTGTTCCGCAATCCAGAGGTAGGCCGGTTTTATCGACATGATTCCCCGTATACCTATTTCACCTCATCGGCACTGCATTTAGGCGAGATCAGCCTGGAGTGCAGCCGTGCGGGGGCTTCGGCCGTGGCGCTGTGGGCCACGCAGCGGCTGCTACCGCTGGTTCCGCTGGGCGAGCCGGGAGATGATTTTGCCCGGGGATTGGCTCAGGGGCGGCGGGCAGCGGTGGCATTGGATCGGCTTTTGCGACAGGATCCTCGATTTGAGGCTTTCCCCGATGGACCCGAGCTTGATATTGTGGTGTGGCGCGTCGCTGGCCTGGCCGGAACCGCGCAGGCCGTTTTTGATCGCGCTGCGGCTGAGCAGCTGCACCTAGCCCTGGTGCATCTGCCGGAGCGGTATTTTTCACGCGAATCCGGAAACGAAACCAGATACGATACCGGGCGCGGCGAGTTGGGGAAGGACAGGGCAACGAATAGCGGTGCAGATAGCCTGACCAGCTGCCTGCGGTCGGTGCTGATGAAGCCGGAACATGCAGATTGGCTGCCGGAGATATGGCAACGGCTGGACCGGGCAGCATCGATCTGAACGACGAGGCAGCAGGGATTGGAAACGATGCAGGAGATGGACACTGGCCGACAAATTTGAAAAGGTTATCATCGCCGCCGATGGCTGTTCCCTGACTCTGATGCCCGAGCTGGGGGGCAAGATCGCGAGCCTGCGCGTGGGCGAAGTGGAGCTGCTGCAGCAGCCACTGCGACCCTATGCGCGACGCTTCGCGGCGATGTCCTTTGCCCAGAGCGATGCCAGCGGATGGGATGAGTGTCTGCCAACAGTGGAAGCCTGCACGGTGGAGACGGCGATGGGAGCGGTGGCTCTTGCCGACCATGGCGACCTGTGGTGCGAAAGCTGGCGCGTGCTGGGTCGGGAACCGGATGCCGTTACGATGAGTGCTCGCTGCCGCAGCCTTCCCCTGGTACTGACTCGCTCTTTGCTCCTGAGCCCCAGGGCGCAGGGCTGGCAGTTGCGGGCACTGTATTCGCTGGAGAATCTGGGCCCGGAGCCGGTGCCGTGGAGTTGGTCGGCGCATCCGTTGTTTACCTGCGAGGCAGGGGATCGGATTCGGCTGCCGCAGTCCGTGCGGCAGTTGACTGTGGAGTACTCGCGCGGGGAGCGACTGGGAGCAGCAGGAAGCTGGATCGACTGGCCCGGAGGCTTGACGCTGGACGGACAGGATCTGGACAGACAAAGTCCGGACGGAGCGCTCGACCGGGTGCCGGATCCGGATTGCGGTTGGGCGGAAAAGCTGTTTACCGGGCAGTTGGCAGCCGGGGACGGCTGGTGCGAACTGGAGCGGGCACGCGTGGGTCTGCGGCTGCGGGTGCGCTTTGATCCTGCGGCCACGCCGTATCTGGGCCTGTGGCTCTGCTATGGCGGTTGGCCTGAGGATGGGCAGGAACGCCAGCGGGCGATTGCCCTGGAACCCACGACGGCTCCAACGGATGCACTGGCAACCACGGGGGCGTGGAGCCGTATGCTGCAGCCAGGTGCCACAGCCTATTGGCCGATGGAAGTGGAAGTGGAGCGCTTGGCGGCCATGCCGCCGGAAATGGATGCCTAGCCCATGCTGGATGCACAGGCACTGCAGAAGCTGCACCGTGAACGATTCGACGCCGAACCGATGCTGTTTGCTGCGCCCGGCCGCGTCAACCTGATTGGCGAACACACCGACTATGCGGAAGGCTTTGTGATGCCGGCGGCGATTGACTTTGCCACGCTGGCTGCGATCAGTCCGCGCACGGATGGACAGATCGCGCTGTGGGCGGAAAACTTTGGTCAGGCCCGGCTGCTGAAGGAACTGCCGACAGCGCGTTCCGGGGACTGGAGCGATTATCCGCTGGGCGTGCTGCGGATGCTGGCCGACGATGGCCATGCGATTCCCGGGCTGAGCCTGAGCCTGTGGGGCGATGTTCCGCTGGGTTCCGGACTGTCCAGCTCAGCCTCGGTGGAGGTAGCCACGGCGGTAGCCGTGGTGGCGATGCTGGGGTTGTCGTACTCCGGGCCGGAGCTGGCGCGGCTGTGCCAGCGGGCGGAAAATCTGTTTGTGGGTGCCAGTTGCGGCATCATGGACCAGTTCATCTCCGCCAACGGCAGGGCTAACCATGCGCTGCTGCTGGACTGCCGCGACCTGAGCTTCCGGCTGGCACCGATTCCGGCCCATGTGGCGCTGGTGATTGCCAACACCATGGTGAAGCACTCGATTGCAGGCGGAGAATATGGCAGCCGCCGTGCCGAAGTGGAGCTGGCCTGCAGCATCCTTGCCCGGCATCGGCCGGAGATTCGCTTTCTGCGCGATGCAACGCTGGAGGATCTGGAGCGCTGGGGCGACGAGATTCCGGAGGTGGCGATGCGACGGGCACGTCACGTAATTTCCGAGAACCTGCGCACAGTGGCCGCCGCCGAGGCCCTGGAGAAGCATGACATGGAGCAGATGGGCCGACTGATGCATGCGGCACACTGGAGCTACAGCCGGGACTTTGAAGCCAGTTGCGCAGAGGCCGACCTGATGGTGGAGCTGGCCGAGGCTCTGCCCGGATGTCTGGGTGCGCGGCTGACCGGCGGCGGCTTTGGCGGCTGCACCGTGAACCTGGTGGAGCAGGAGCAGGCTGCTGCCTTCAAGACTGCGCTGGGGCGGCAATATCGAGAACGGACCGGCATGGACGCAGAGATCTATCTCTGCCGGGCCTCGGATGGGGCGCATCCGCTGATGCTGTGAGGATTGACGCTATGAAGGGCGAAGCGGTGCGATAGGGGTACAAATTGCGCATTGTCCATACATTTCAAGGGGAAATTCGCGGCCTCAAACAGAGACTGTCCCCGGATTTCGAAAGTGTTTTCCTGCAGCAGCAGGCCTGCTTCTTGGTACAATCAAGCTTCTGCAAGCTTGCGCGCCAGTCTGTTTTTCCTTGGCATTCCGGAAGAATCGGGCTGTTTTCCGTCGCGCTGCCATATTAACCCTGCGCACACCGGGAGAATCCCCACATTCCGGAGCAGAGAGCGGCACAACCAATTGCCGCACGGGAGCCATATCTGCATGTTGAAGTCATCCTCATTGAAACCGCACAGCTATGAACCGACGCCGGCCAACGGGCTGGTCGCCTATTTTTCCATGGAAATCGCCATCGACCCGCAGATGCCTACTTACTCCGGCGGACTGGGCATGCTGGCCGGCGACACGCTGCGCTCGGCAGCCGATCTGGGTACGCCAATGGTGGCCTTCACGCTGGTCCATCGCAAGGGGTACTTCCGCCAGATGCTGGACGCCGAAGGCCGCCAGACCGAAGATGCCCAGCCCTGGAATGTAGAGGATTTCTGTGTGGAGCAGGGACCTCGCGTGACCGTCTCGCTGGAGAATCGCGTGGTGACGCTACGTGCCTGGCGGTATGACGTGGTGGGCCGCTCCGGCCATCTGCTGCCGATTTTCATGCTGGATACGGACCTGCCGGAAAACTCGGACTGGGACCGCAGCCTGACCGACCATCTGTATGGCGGCGACTCGAACTATCGTCTGCAGCAGGAGATTCTGCTGGGCATGGGCGGGGTGCGGATGGCGCATGCGCTGGGCCTGCCGGTGAATGTGTACCACATGAATGAAGGGCACGCAGCGCTGCTTACGCTGGCACTGCTGGAGGCGCAGACCGGCGGCGGCCCGCTGGGACAAGTGACCGAGACGGACATTGAAGCGGTGCGACGCAAGTGCGTTTTCACCACGCATACGCCGGTTCCTGCCGGACATGACCGCTTCAGCATCGAACAGTCGCGGCGCATCCTGGGAGCGGAACGCACGGCTAGGCTGGAGGCTCTGGGCTGCTGCCATGAAGGTCTGGTGAACATGACCTACGTTGCGCTGCGCTTCAGCCGCTACTGCAACGGTGTGGCGCTCAAGCATGGCGAGGTTTCGCAGGCCATGTTCCCCGAATACAAGGTGGATGCGATCACCAACGGAGTGCATGGCCCCACCTGGGTGAGTGCACCGTTTGCAGAATTGTTTGACCGAAGGATGGCAAGCTGGCGTCGGGACCATCTGTATCTGCGCAATGCTATTGCGGTTGCTCACGACGAACTGCACGAGGCCCACGCCCGGGCCAAAGAGTCTCTGCTGGCCGAGGTTGCCTCACGTACCGGCCTGGTGCTGAATCCGAAGGTGCTGACGCTGGGCTTTGCCCGCCGCGCGGCTACCTACAAGCGCGCCGACCTGCTCTTCCATGATGCGGAGCGACTGGTGCTGATTGCCCAGGCAGCCGGCGGGCTGCAGATTCTCTACGCCGGCAAGGCGCATCCGCAGGATGAACCGGGCAAGGAGCTGATTCACAGCGTGATTGCCAAGGCCAGGCAATACTCCGGGGCCGACCTGCGGGTGGTCTATCTGGAGAACTATGACTGGCACCTGGGAGCTGCGCTGACGGCAGGAGTGGACGTTTGGGTGAATACGCCACGCCGCCCCTACGAGGCCTCCGGCACCAGCGGTATGAAGGCGGCGTTGAATGGCGTGCCTTCGCTGTCGATTCTCGACGGATGGTGGATTGAAGGCTGCATTGAGGGTGTGACCGGATGGGCGATTGAAGATGGAGCCGACGATGCGGCTGAGGCGGAAGCACTCTACGCCAAGCTCTCGTCTGCAGTGGTTCCGGCCTATGCCGATCCGCAGCATTGGGCCCGGATCATGCAGACAACGATTGCTTTCAACGGCTCGTTCTTTAATACCAACCGGATGGTAAAGCAATACATACGCAATGCGTACTACCCGGTACGGCTGATCGAACTGGCAGCCGAGACGGCGGAAGTGGCGCACGTCAGCTGAGTGTATTCGGCTCCGCGCTGACTGCGGATGGATGCGGAATGCTCGGCTAAAACAGCGAGGCCGGACGCTGCGGCATGGTGATGCCGAAGTGTTCGTAGGCCAGCCGCGTGGCCACCCGGCCGCGCGGCGTCCGATCCAGAAAGCCGATCTGGATCAGAAACGGCTCATAGACCTCTTCCAGTGCGCCTTCATCCTCGGCAAGAATCGCAGCCAGAGTGCCCAAGCCTACCGGGCCGCCATCGTACTTTTCGATGATGGTGCGCAGCAGTCGACGGTCAATCTCATCGAAGCCGTGTGGGTCCACGTCCAGCATGGTGAGTGCGGCGTGGGCGGTCCTGCGATCGATCTCGCCGTTGCCGCGGACCTGGGCATAGTCGCGAACGCGGCGCAGCAGGCGGTTGGCGATGCGCGGGGTGCCGCGCGAGCGCAGCGCGATTTCGGCGGCGCCGTCGGTGTCGATGGGAACCTGCAGCACCTCTGCGGAGCGCTCGACGATGATCCGCAGCTCCTCCTCGGTGTAAAACTCCAGCCGCAGCAGGATGCCGAAGCGCGAGCGCAACGGCGAGGAGAGCATGCCGAGCCGTGTGGTGGCAGCGACGAAGGTGAAGGGGCGAATCTCCATGACGTGAGTGCGCGCCGACGGACCCTGTCCGATGATGATGTCCAGCTTCAGATCTTCGAGCGCGGTGTAGAGCTTTTCCTCGAGCACCGGCTGCAGGCGGTGAATCTCATCGAGAAAGAGCACCTGCTTTTCGCGCAGATTGGTCAGGATCGCCGTCATGTCGCCTTGAATCTGCAGAGCCGGGCCGGAGGTCTGCTGGAAGCCGACGTCCAGCTCGTTGGCGATGATGGATGCCAGCGTCGTCTTGCCCAGCCCGGGCGGGCCGGAGAGCAGGACGTGATCGAGGGCTTCGCCGCGGGATTTGGCGGCCTCCAGCGCAATGGCAAGCTGCTCCTTGGCGCGGGACTGACCGATGAACTCCCCCAGCCAGCGCGGACGGAGCTTGAGTTCGAAGCCGTCTTCCTCACCGGCGCGGGTGGCGCTGATGAGCCGTTCGGGAGAGTCACTGGAGTCTTTGCTGCGTGCCATGCTGAAGAGAAGTCTAACGGCAGAGGGCGCAGCGGGCAAACCGGCTCAGGGACGACTGCGAAATGGCTCCGGTAGACTAGTGAGGGAGCAACGCAGCAAACTTGACCACCCTCGCACGGATCCGGGCCTTTCATTTTCGCAAGCCGCAGCGTATTGCCGCCGCGCTGCTGCTGCTGTTTCTAGTGCAGGGCTTGTGGCTGACATCGCGGCAGACGCTGAGCGAGCAGGACTACCAGTATGCCCGCTGCGGGCGCGAGATGTGGGAACAGACCTCGCCGCTGGCCGGCTACTTTACCAGCTGTGGCAATATCCATGACGGGGTGCTGGCATATCGGCTGGCCGGGTTGCCGCTTTCGCTCTACGTGGGCTGGGAGCGGGTGGCAGACCACTTCCGCAAACCAGAGGACCGCGTCATCCAGACCAGCGATGCAACCATCTCCACCTGGGAACTGCGCCACCAGATGACGCACGTGATGCTGCTGCTGAGGCTGCCGTTTGTGGTGGCCGGGCTGCTGCTGGGCGGCGTGCTGTGGTGGGTAACGCGACGGCTGTTTGGCGATATGGGCGGCTACCTGTCCCTGACGCTCTACTGTTTTTCCCCGCCGCTGCTGCATACGATTCTGCAGCCAAATGCGGAGATCCTGACGGCGCTGGGCTTCTTCGCCTCGCTGTATACGGCGATTGGCGTAGCGCATGCGATGCAGGGCCCGCGGCGAAAGTGGCGGCCGCGCATTGTGCTGCTGACGCTGACGCTGGCCGTAGTAGCAGCCTCGCATATTGCCGCGTTGCCGGTACTGCTGGGGCTGTGTCTGGTGCTGATGCTGTGGATTGCCGATGGCCGCCGCAGCCTGCTGCTGCCGGTGCTGCTGCTGGCCGGAGCCGGGGCGATGGTGCTGCTGTTTGCCTGCTACAACTTCTCGCCCGATGCCTTCAGCTATATCTTTCGCTCGGATGCCGGACAGCTTGGACTGGCGGTGGACCCGGCGCGGCGACTTTACGGCTCGCTGAGCAATGGCGGCCTGACGGTGGCCCTGGCGGCGGCGCTGTGGCTGTATCTGGCACTGAAGCGAACGATCTATTTTGGCAACTCGACCCCGCTGCTGGTGGCCCTGGTACTGAGCCTGCTGGTCACGGTTGGGGTGGTAGGTGCACCGCAGATCTGGGCCTTGCCGTTCATCTTTGCATTTATCGGCGGCGTTTTTGCGGATGCCTTTGAGATGCCGCGTGGACGGGTGGTACGGGTGGCGGCGGCGGCACTTTGCGGGGTGCAGGCGATCTGCTGCCTGCTGAGCCTGCCGGGGCTGCTCTAGGCTGCGCGTAAAATTTGCGATAAATCACTGAAAAAAATGACTTTATTTGTACGTTTTCTGCTTGCCGGAACCCTCTTCCACAGCCTAAAATAGAAGGGTACGCCGCAGAAGCCCAGGCTCAGCAGTTTTCCCACCAGGGATGGCCCCTTCTGCGGCAGTGATCCCTATGGCAGACGAACAGAACCCCAATCTCCCCGCTGACGGCGGCACTGCGCCGCAGAACCCGAACATCCAGCCCATCAACATTGAAGAGGAGATGCGCCGCTCGTATCTCGACTATTCGATGTCGGTGATTATCGGGCGCGCGTTGCCGGATGTACGGGATGGCCTGAAGCCGGTGCATCGCCGCGTGCTCTACACCATGAGCGAAATGGGGCTGGAGCACAACAAGAAGTACACCAAGTGCGCCAAGGTGGTGGGCCAGACGATGGGCGTCTACCATCCGCACGGCGACTCGGCGATCTATGACACGCTGGTGCGCCTGGCGCAGCCGTTTTCCCTGCGTTACCCGATGATCGACGGGCAGGGAAACTTTGGCTCGGTGGACGGCGACCCGCCGGCGGCGATGCGCTACACGGAATGCCGCCTGATGCGGATTGCCGGCGAGATGCTGGCCGATATCGAGATGGAGACGGTCGATTTCGTCCCCAACTACGATGAGTCCACCTCGGAGCCGGCGGTGCTGCCGACGCGGATTCCGAATCTGCTTGTGAACGGCTCGAACGGCATTGCCGTGGGCATGGCGACGAATATTCCGCCGCACAACCTGACGGAGGTGGTCAACGCGACCATCGAGCTGGTGAACAATCCCCAGGCCGGGCTGCTGGATGTGCTGCGGCATGTGCAGGGACCGGATTTTCCGACCGGCGGTTTCATCTTCGGCAAGAGCGGGATTGCCCAGGCCTACACCCATGGCCGTGGCCGCTTCCTGATGCGCGCCCGCACCGAAATTGAGCAGGTGACCAAGGAAAAGACGGCCATTGTCGTCACCGAGATTCCCTACCAGGTGAACAAGGCCAAGCTGATCGAGCGGATTGCCGAGCTGGTGAATGAGAAGGTGATCGACGAGATCTCCGACGTGCGCGACGAGAGCGACCGCGACGGCATGCGGATTGTGGTGGAGCTGAAGCGTGGATCGCAGCCGGAGATTGTGCTCAACCAGCTCTTCAAGCACACGCAGATGCAGGAAAGCTTCTCGATGATCTTTCTTGCCGTGGTCAACGGGCAGCCGCGCGAACTGGGAATTGTGGACGCGATTCGCTGCTTCATTGACCACAGGATCGACGTGGTGCGCCGCCGCACCGTGTATCTGCTGCGCAAGGCACGCGAACGCGAGCATGTGCTGGAAGGCTACAAGATTGCGCTGGACAACCTGGATACGGTCATCCGGATCATCCGCGGCTCCGGCTCGCGGGCCGAGGCGCGGGAAAACCTCTACGCCTGGGGCAAGGGTGCGGAGATTGTGATTCGGCTGGATCGCGAGCGACTGCCGGGCGAAGAGACGGGTCTGACGCTCCGACAGATCGACGCAATTCTGGAGTTGCAGCTTTACCGGCTCACCCAGCTTTCGATCGACGAGCTGATGAAGGAGCTGGCCGAGGTTCGGCTGCGGATTGCCGAGTACGAGAGCATTCTGGCCTCGGAGGCGAAGCTGCGGGCTGTGATCGTCAAGGAGCTGGAAGAGGTGCGCGACAAGTATGGCGATGCGCGCCGGACCATGATTGTGGACGAGACGGCCGAGCTGCAGATGGAAGACCTGATCGCCGACGAGCAGGTGGCCGTGACAGTGAGCCACCAGGGATATCTGAAGCGGACGCCCATCTCCACCTATCGCCAGCAGCGGCGCGGCGGCACGGGACGCATGGGCATGAAGACGCGCGAGGAGGACATTGTCGCGCAGCTGATCGTCGATTCAACACATGCCTACCTGCTCTGCTTCACAAACACTGGCCGGGTCTACTGGCTGAAGGTGTATGAGGTGCCGGATGTGGGCGCGGCCGGTAAGGGCAAGTCCATGCAGAGTCTGCTGAACCTGCAGCCGGGCGAGACGGTGCGGACGATTCTACCGGTGCGCAATCTGGAGGAGGATGGCAAGTACATCTTCTTCTGTACCCAGCGCGGCAAGGTAAAGAAGACGCCGCTCAAGGACTTCAGCAATGTGATGGCACGCGGCATCATCGCCATTGGGATTGAAAAGGACGATGAGCTGGTGGCGGCACGCATCACCGACGGCAACCAGATCGTCTTTCTGGCCACGCATCTGGGCATGGCGATCCGCTTCGACGAGGCCGATGTGCGGTCGATGGGTCGGCCGGCAGCCGGAGTACGCGGCATCGAGCTGGGCCGCAACGACTTTGTGGTA
>JAKBAG010000088.1 GCA_021809235.1 Acidobacteriota bacterium | reverse complement strand
GATCAGTTCATCGAACACGGCAAGGTGGATCAGCTGCGCAGCCGATACGGACTCAGTGTGGAGGCCGTGGTGGATCAGGTGCTTCCGCTGGCGACCGCCAGGCGCACAGCGCAGCAGCCGGAAACGGCGATGCGCAGGATAGCCGGGTGAACACTTCGATCCGTGGAGAATCTACGACGCCGAGCCTCAGACCATGCGCTCGGCGATGCCCCTGCAACAGATTGCGACATCTCTTCTCCATCCTGACGTTGGCCTTGCTCATTTCCCCGCTTGCCCATGCCGCACGCGGAGCCCAGGCGCAGGCTGCACCGCCCACGCTTGCTCTGGTCGGCGGCACGGTCATTGACGTCTCCCAATGGGGTCACTCGGCTAACGATCTGCCCAACGCTGTCGTATTGATCCGGGATGGGCAGATTGTGGCTGTTGGATCCATGGCGACACAGCCCATACCCAAGGGCGCCAACGTGGTGGATTGCACGGGCAAGTATCTGGTGCCGGGACTGGTGGACGGCTACGGCAGCGTCAGCAATCAAGGTGAGGCGCAGGCCAACCTTTACATGGGCGTGACGACCGTCGTGGCCCGGTCCAGCGCAGCCGATGGCGCTCCGGATCTGCGCGTATCACCGGGGCCGCAGATCTATCGCATAGCCAGCGTGGGCACAACGGATAGCTTGAATCCACTGCGCACCCAGCCGGCATGGAGGCTGATGCTGCAGGTGACAGGAGCTCATCCGGTGGAGCTGACGCCGGCACAGACCGCACAGGAACTGAGCGCGCTGGCTCAGAGTGGCGTTCGAGCCGTGCTCATCGGCCCCGCTGTTACGGCAGCCAATACGCAGTGGATTCTGGAGCATGCGCGCGGACTGGGTCTTGCGACTTATGGCGTCTTTGCCGCCACCCCAGTTCGCCTTGCTGTCAAGGCTGGCGTCGATACGTTGCTGCACATGGGCCGTTATGAGATCGGAGTCATTCCCGATGAGCTGCAGCAGCCATTGGCCGACGATGCCTACGATGCAGCTTCCCGTACAGCCTACGGCTATGCGGAACATCTGCCGCCAATGGACCCGCACCTGCATGACTATGCTCGATTTCTGGCAGCCCATCGAACGGTTCTCATGCCCACCTTCAGCGAGTTTTTTCTCCGGTTGCCGGATCATCGGAATCTTTGGAAGGAACCCGCTGCGCGACTCCTGAATCCGCATCTGGCCTTTGGCGTCACCGACCCGGCAACCGGAGAGATGGTCTACCCGCTAACCTACTGGGAGCATAAGCTGCCGCAGGTGACGCAGCGATGGCTGGAAGTCGGACTCAGCAAGCGCGCCAATCAGCAGGCACAGCGGCTGTGGTCGCTGAACCAATCCATCTTTGAAGCCTACCCGCACTATCTGGCAGGCAGCGGAGCGCCGGAGATGGGATCGTTGCCCGGCATCTCCCTGCAGGTGGAACTGGAGATGCTGGTGCGTCTGGGCTTGTCGCCACGCGAGGCACTGGCAGCGGCCACCAACAACTACGCGCTGCAGATGCACTGGACAGAGTTGGGTGGCATTGTGCCCGGCCGTCGTGCCGATATTCTGGTACTGGATGCCGACCCAACGGCGAGCGTATGGAATCTGCGTCGATTCCATACACTGGTTGTGAACGGTATCGTGATGCAGCGGGAGAGCCTGCTGCAGCTGGGCAAATAGGATTCACCGCCGGAAGGCTCAGGCTCCCATCCGACGCAGTTCAGGAGGACCATGATTCATCGCTCCTATCACTGGAAGCTTCTGGCGGTACTCTTCGTTTTGTTCCCGTTCTCTGGTCTCGCTTCGGCTCCGTCCGCCCCGAAGGCCGCTGACGCATTCTTTCTGAGACCAGTCGCCGATATTGCCCTGCCCGGACCGGCTGTTCGCTTTGATTATCAAAGTCTGGATGCTGAGAATGGGCGGCTGTATCTGGCCCACATGAACGCCGATCATCTGGTCGTTTTCGATACCGTCCGACAGAAGGTTGTTGCCAATCTTCCCGGCTTTCCGCGGGTGCATGGAGTGCTTGTCGTGCCGCAGTTACACCGGGTGTATGCTTCGGTAACCGGCGCTCATCAGGTAGCTGTCGTGGATACAACCACATGGAAGACGATTGCCCTGGCCGGACCGGTCAGCTATCCGGATGGACTTGCCTATGCGCCGCACCAGCACCGCGTCTTCATCTCCGACGAGCATGGCGGCGTGGATGCGGTCATGGATGTCGCCAGCAATCGCATGCTGACGTCCATTCCGCTTGGGGGTGGTGCTGGAAACACAGTGTATGACTCGGTTTCCGATGAGATTCTGGTTGCCGTCCACACAGTCAACGAGCTGGTTGCCATCGATCCGTCCCGTATGCAGATTGTCGCTCGCTATGCTTTGCCCGGCATCGGCGATCCGCATGGCATTGCGCTCGATACAGCCCATCATCTGGCTTTCGTTGCCGGCGAGGGCAATCACACCCTTGCCCTGTTTGATCTGACGCAGCACAAGCTGTTGGCCACCTATCCGGTGGGCGACGATCCGGATGTACTCGCCTTCGATCCCGGGCTACAGCTTCTCTATGTCTCTGCCGAATCCGGCGTTGTGACCGTCTTCCGCGAAGCGCATCAACGGTTGAAGCAGGTGGACAGGTTTACCCTGCCCCATGCACATACGATCAGTGTCGATCCGAAGACGCATCGCGTCTATCTGCCGCTGGAAGACCTTCATGGTGCTGCCGTGCTGCGCATTCTGGTGCCAGGCGCCGCAGCCGACAAGGCATCTACGGCCAGCACTCAGCCCTGATCTGTATTCTGATCAGCGCTCAATCCCGAGGTGATTCCGTGCCCATCCAGATTCAGTCTGAACCCAACCTGACGGCAGAGGAGTTTCGCGCAGTCCTTGTGGCATCCACGCTTGGCGAGCGTCGGCCCATCGACGATCCTGAAAGAATGGAGCGGATGCTGCGCGAGGCAGACCTTATTGTGACTGCCCGAGATGGTGAGCGGCTGGTGGGTATCTCCCGTGCACTCACTGACTACTCCTATTGCTGCTATCTGTCGGATCTGGCTGTGGATCAGGCATATCAGCGACAGGGCATCGGCAAAATGCTGATCGCCGAGACGCATCGACTGGCCGGGGTGGAAGACACCACACTGGTGCTCACGGCTGCACCGGCGGCAGAGGGCTACTACCCTCGCATTGGAATGCAGGCCGTGCCCAGTGCGTGGATGGTGCGGCGCAGCCGATAGCAACCGCCGCCGGACTGGCCAGCGCCGCACACCGGCGATTATGCCTTGGCTGGAGGGCGTTTCTTCTCTGTCTCCAGAAAGCGGCGCATCCGATCCAGTGTCCGCGCCTTGCCAAAGATCACCATGCTTTCCACCAGTGGGGGGCTCATCGTGCTGCCGGTCAGAATCGCTCGCAGCAGCATGAAGTTTTCCTTCACCGACCACTGTTTGTCCGTACTCAGCTGCTTGAGCACGGACTCAATGCTGGCAGGCTGCCAGTCTGCCGTTTCCAGCACGGCCAACTGCTCGGCAACAAAGGCAAGCGTCTCTTCCCGGCTCCGATTTTTAGGCAGAAACACGGACTCGGGCGGATGGGTATTGTCGTTGAGCAGGAAGCCGGTCAGGTCGCCAAACTGGCTCAGCAGCTCCACGCGCGTCTGGATCAGCGCGGCAATCGGTTGCAGATAGGCATCGGAAAGCAGGGTGGATCGGAGTGCCGCGTAGAAGGCATCCGGCGACAGGGCGCGAATATATTCCCCGTTCAGCCACTTCAGCTTGGTTAGATCAAAGACCGGTCCGCCGGTACGGATATTTTCGTGGCGGAAGCTGGCGATCATCTCGTCCAGCGTGAATTTTTCCGTGCCGTTGTTGAAGTCTGCGGGCATGCCGCCGCCCATGAGGCCGAGGAAGTTGATGACGGCCTGGGGGAGATAACCCGCTTCGCGGTAGTAGATCAGCGAGACCGGATTTTTGCGCTTGGAGATCTTGGACTTGTCCTGGTTCCGCAACAGCGGCATATGCCAGAAGCGGGGCAGCTCCCAGCCGAAAAACTGATACAGCAGCACGTGCTTGGGCGTGGACGAAATCCACTCCTCGGCGCGGATGACGTCGGTGATGCGCATGAGGTGGTCATCGACAACGTTGGCAAGATGGTACGTCGGGTAGCCGTCGGATTTCAGCAGCACCTGGTCATCCACGTTGTGATGGTCAAAGGTGATGCCGCCTCGCAGCTCATCGGTAAAGCTGGTTGAGCCCTCCTGTGGTACGCGCATGCGAATGACAAAGGGAAGCCCAGCGGCCAGATATGCTTCGATCGCTTCTGCGCTCAGCGAGCGGCAGGTGCCCGGATACCGGGGTGGCAGCTTGGCGGCAATCTGCTGCTTGCGATCCGCCTCCAGCTTCTCTGCCGTACAGAAGCAACGATAGGCGTGGCCGGAGGCGAGCAGTTGCCCGGCATGCTCCTGATAGATGGCCGTGCGCTCGGACTGCCGATACGGTCCATACGGACCACCCACGTCCGGACCTTCGTCCCAGTTCAATCCAAGCCATCGCAGCGAATCGAAGATCATCTGTTCGCTTGTCGGCACAAAGCGTGTACGGTCCGTGTCTTCAATGCGAAGCACAAACTGGCCATTGCGCTGACGAGCGTAGAGATAGTTGATCAGCCCGATGTAGGCCGTGCCCACATGGGGATCTCCGGTGGGCGAAGGCGCAATGCGGACACGAATGGGAGCGGCAGAGTCAGAACGTTGAGACATGCAGGAATGATCGCTTTCCGGATGGCTTCTCGATTACGGGAGCCTTCTTCATGCTAGCATTCGCTGCGCTTGCCCGGCATGCAGGCAATGGCCTGCGCCGCGGTCGAATCACAGATCCTTCTCCGGCATCGGACGCAAGACGAGAGCCGTCCCGACCGCGGTTCATCCCTGCGGCGGCGGATTCTGCGGTGGATAGCCAGGAGGATAGCCGGGCGGATATTGGCCAGAAGATTGGGGCGGATATTGGGGCGGATAGGGCGGCCAGCCAAGCTGTTCGATCGGGATCACGCGCCAGTCAGAAAATGCGAGGACATAAAGCAGGATCAGATTGCCCAGCGGCACGAAGATCAGCAGCGAAAGCCAGGGAGTAAACCCGGCTTTTTTGCAGATGCGCCAGGTGGGAACCAGCACAATCGTAGCCACCACCACAATCACGATGGGCAGAACAACCAGTAAGGCGTGGAGCGCGTGCGCGCTGTTCGGGTCCGCGGGATACATGGTGTACCTCGAAAGTGGGGATGCGGACAGCCTACCCCACATTTTTGGCAAATGGCAATGAAAAAACCTGTATCCCGGCAGTGTTCGTCGATCCTAGGTGATGTCATCGATCCCAAAGGCGGGCGCAACTCTGCGACGCTTGGGCACCCCATGCACGGAGGTCAGCAGATCTTCGACAACATCCTCCAGTTCGCGCTGGCTTTGAATGACGGCGGACATGCTGCGCAAATCCTCCGGATCCTGTACCCGCTCCAGCAGGGCGACGGCATGGCACTGCGCTACATGGTCCAGGTTCATGCCCTCCGGGGTCTTGGCCTTGATGCTGACCTGGTTCATCTCCACGCCCAGCAGCTCTGCCACATGCTCGCGCATCTGCCCGGCTATAGGGGAAATCTTTGGCGCAGCCAGCACCAGCGTGATGTCCACATTCACGATGCGGTAACCGGCATGCTGAATCTCCTCCAGCGCCAGGTTCAGAAAGATCGCCGAGTCCGCATTCTTCCATCGTGCATCGCCGGGAGGGAAAAACGTGCCGATATCCCCGGCTGCCACCGCGCCCAGCAGCGCGTCCGTCAAGGCATGGAGCAGAACATCCCCATCGGAATGACCGGCAAGTCCCTCGGGATGGTCCAGGGCAAGACCACCAATGCGAAGTGGCACACCAGCCTTGAATGCGTGGGAGTCCCAGCCGAAACCGATTCTGTTGTCCATGGAGATGCAGGCGTCCTTAACGTGAGATGAGGTGATGAGGAATCGCAGGATGCGTTCACTCGGGTATTGATCCGGGCATACAACAGCTTTCCTATCGTACCGCGGAAGAACCGTCGCCACGCAAGAGCTGACGGCATACCGCATGGCAGCAGGATCCGATCATTCGCCTGCGCGCTGGGACAGATAGAACTCCGCCAGGGCCAGATCTCCCGGCTGGGTGATCTTCAGATTGGCCGCCGAACCCGGGACCACCGCAACCGGGTGCCCGGCTCGCTCGACCAGCGAAGCCTCATCCGTACCCAGAAAACCGTCGGCAGCCGCTTCGGCAAAGGCCCGGCGCAACAGCTCGCAGCGAAATCCCTGCGGAGTCTGGGCCAGCACGACGTACTCCCGTGGGATGGTCGCCTGAATCAAGGCTCCATGCGCCGTCCGCTCCACCTGCTTGACCGTATCAATGGCGGGCAGGCCCACGATGGCTGCACCGTGCTCGACGACGGCATCCAGGGTGCGCTCAATCGTGGCGGCATCAATCAGCGGACGAACCGCATCATGCACCAGCACCAGATCTTCCGGGGCCGCAGGCAGTGCCGCCAGCGCATTGGCCACTGATTCCTGTCGACTGTCTCCGCCCTGGACCACATGAATCGGCGGGTGGGTGTGGCCGGGCAGAAACTCGGCAATCTGTGCCTGTACCCGAGCGATTTCCACATCCCGTACTGCGACAAAAAGCGCAGTCACACGGGGAACTGCAGCAAAGGCACGGAGGGAGTGGATCAGGATTGGCAAGCCCCCCAGGGTGAGAAACTGCTTGGGCTGCGAAGCAGCCATTCGGGTGCCGATTCCAGCGGCCGGAAGAATGACGAAGACCTTCATATCGACTGGAGTATACATCGCTGAGGATGCGGTCGGCGCACCGAACATGCGAGCATGGAGCCACGGGGCTGGCTTGGTCAGCACGTTCGTTTCGCAGGCCGGGCAGGCCCGTGAATGCGGGAGAAGATACAGGATGCAGGAGCGGGATAAAATCCGATTGCCATGGAATCGCCAACTGCTGCGGCCCGGCATGCGAGTGGCCGCAGCTGTCTCTGGCGGTGCGGATTCGGTGGCCTTGCTGCGCGTGCTGGCCGAAGAGGCGTGCGATCTGGGCATCGTGCTGCAGGCTGTCCACGTCAATCACGGCCTGCGTGGCGCTGAATCCGACGGGGATGAGGCCTTCGTGCGGGAGCTGGCTTCGGAACTCGGCCTGGAATTGCATGTCAAGCACGTGGATACGCAGGCCGAGCGCCACGGAAACGGCGTGGAAGAAACAGCCCGTCGATTGCGCTATGCCTGGTGGGCAGAGCTGCTGGCCGTCGGCATGGTGGATGCCGTCGCCACCGCTCATACTCTGGAGGATCAGGCGGAAACTGTTCTGGGTAAGCTGCTGCGGGGTGCCTGGACCGAGGGATTGGCAGGTGTCTTTCCTGTGGTGGAATACCCCCGGGGTTGTATTGTCCGGCCTTTTCTGCCCGTGCAGCGTAAGGCCATTGAACAGTGGCTGCAGTCGCGCGGCGCCTCATGGCGCGAAGACAGCTCCAACCGCGAGAGGACCTTTACCCGGAACCGCATCCGGCTGGAACTGCTGCCGGAACTGGAGCGATGGAATCCGCAAATTCGGACAAATCTGTCGCAGATGGCAGAGCTGGCTCGGGATGAGGAACGGTATTGGGATTCCGAACTGGATCGATTGGAGCCGCTGCTTCTGCTCTCCGGAAAGCCTGTGCGCGGCGGCGGTCGAGCCTCCGGCGGGACTGTTGCGCTGGATGTGGTGCGGCTGCAGGCACTCCCCACAGCCCTGCAGCGAAGGCTGCTGCGCAGGGCGGCGGAGCGAGTCGGTGCCACCGTGGATTTTCCCGCCACCGAGGCCATGCGCCTCCTGGTTACGCATGGCAGAGCAGGCGAACTGCGTCCGCTGGGAGCAGGCTGGATGGCCGAACGAACCCCCCGGGAACTTCGCCTGAGCCTCGGCGCTCCCGTGCCGAAGCCACAGGCAGTCGTGGAGTTTTCTTTGCCCGGCAGCGTAGAAGTGCAGGGCTGGCGGCTTGAGGTAGATGCCGAAGTGACTGGAAATGCAGTGGTTCGGCCATGGCGAGCCGGAGATCGCGTCCGCCTGCGCCACTCCAGCGGACCCAAAAAAGTCAAAGAAGTCCTGGAGCGGATGCGGATCAGCGGGACGGATCGTGCAGGATGGCTGGTCATGGAGTGGTCCGGGGAGATTGTCTGGATGCAGGGCACCGATGTTGCGGGGCCATTTTCAGTCCGTGCAACGCAGATACCTGTGCTTGCCAACGATCCGCAGAATCTCGGTTGAGGCTGCGGCGAACCGGGCGCAATGGGTTGTTCGCCGAAGTTGCATGGAAACATGACAAAAGGGAGTACAATCAGGAAGCTGCAGAAGTGTACGCCTTTTTGGCCGGATGCAACTCTGGATCAATGGTTTTGCCACTTTTCCGGGGAATTGCCCGTCCAATGAATTGCAGGCGTTGAGCCAGGTCAGGCCGCGAATGCAGCGATAAAGGAGTCCCGGTGAATTCGACGGTGAAGACAATCATGTTCTGGGCATTCATCATCATCTGCCTGGTGCTGCTGTTTGGAGTGGTGCGGCAGAGCGCAGTGATGGGAGCAAAAGAGCAGGACCTGCCATTTTCGACTTTCCTCGACAAGGTCAAGGCTGGTCAGGTGAACGACGTGGTGGTGCAGGGCATGGAAGTGCATGGCCATCTGAAGGGCGAGGGCAAGGATCTGCCTCAGTTTCACACCACGGTTCCGACCAACTACCCGGACATGTTCACGCAGTTGAACGATGCCAAGGTTTCCACCACGATCAAGGACGCACAGGGCAGCCTGCTGTGGCCGATTCTGATGAATGTTGGCCCGCTGGTGCTGATTCTGGGCATCTGGTTCTTCCTGATGCGGCAGATGCAGGCCGGTGGCAACAAGGCCATGTCCTTTGGCAAGAGCCGCGCGAGGCTGCTGAGTTTGCAGCAGAAGAAGATCACCTTCAAAGATGTGGCCGGGGTGGACGAAGCCAAGGAAGAGCTCAAAGAGATCATTGAGTACTTGCGCGAGCCGCAACGCTTCCAGAAGCTGGGCGGACGCATCCCCAAGGGCGTCCTGCTGGTGGGACCTCCGGGAACCGGCAAAACTCTGCTGGCGCGCGCCGTGGCCGGTGAGGCCAACGTGCCCTTCTTCTCGATCTCCGGCTCGGATTTTGTGGAAATGTTTGTAGGCGTGGGTGCCAGTCGCGTGCGCGACCTCTTCGAGCAGGGCAAGAAGAATGCTCCGTGCATCATCTTTATTGACGAGATCGACGCCGTCGGTCGGCACCGCGGTGCTGGCCTGGGCGGCGGACACGACGAGCGCGAGCAGACCCTGAACCAGCTGCTGGTGGAGATGGACGGTTTTGAATCGAACGACGGCGTGATTCTTGTTGCGGCGACAAACCGGCCCGATGTGCTGGATCCTGCGTTGCTGCGGCCCGGTCGCTTTGACCGGCGCGTTGTGGTAGGCCTGCCGGATGTACGCGGACGTGAGGAAGTGTTGCGCGTGCACATCAAGAAGGTGCCTGTGGCCGATGACGTAAACCTGAATGTACTGGCTCGCGGAACACCGGGCTTCAGCGGTGCTGATCTGGCCAACATGGTGAATGAAGCCGCGCTCACGGCTGCACGCGCCAATCGCAAGC
The DNA here is from genome assembly GCA_021809235.1 of Acidobacteriota bacterium. Lineage (GTDB taxonomy): Bacteria > Acidobacteriota > Terriglobia > Terriglobales > Acidobacteriaceae > Acidicapsa. The sequence goes on along the minus strand of JAKBAG010000088.1, from coordinate 1,137 downwards.
AGGTCACAATGTATGACTGCGAGCTGGCCAAGGACAAGGTGCTGATGGGCGCCGAGCGCAAGTCCATGCTGCTGACGGATGCGGAAAAGAAAGTGACGGCGTATCACGAGGCCGGGCACGCGCTTGTGTCCGCACTGCGCGACCACAGCGACCCGATTCACAAGGTCACCATTATTCCGCGAGGCATGGCGCTGGGCGTCACCGTGTATCTGCCTGATGACCGGCACAACTACACGCGCGAATATCTGGAAACCCGCCTGGCAACCGCCTACGGTGGTCGTGTGGCCGAGGAGATCTTCCTCAACCAGATGTCGACCGGAGCTGGCAGCGATATTGAGACAGCCACTGATCTGGCTCGTCGCATGGTCTGCGAATATGGCATGAGCCGTCTGGGACCGCTGACCTTCGGCAAAAAGGAAGAGCAGATTTTCCTGGGTCGTGAGATTGCGCAGCACCGGGACTTCTCGGAAGAGACGGCGCGGCAGATTGATCAGGAGGTTCGACGGCTGATCGATGAGGCCTACCAGTCGGCCTACTCGATTCTGGACTCCCATCGGGATGCGATGCATCGGATCGCGGCGGCCCTGCTGGAGCGCGAAACGATTGATGCCGACGAGGTCAAGATGCTGATTGAAGGCAAGGAACTGCCTCCGATGCGGTCTACGCTGGCTTCGCCCAGCGATCCGGGCAACCCCAGCGCTCCGGCTATTCTGAAGCCGGAGAGCGGTCGCGGCCCTGGATTCTCAGAAGGCTCGCCTGCCCCGGCATAAACCGGTCATAGCGGTAAAGACATATCCGGCTGGTGCCATTGGCATCAGCCGGATTGATTTTGAGCCGGAGACTTCCCAGTACAACAGCAGGCCCCGGCAACTTCAGATCACTGGCAACCGCATCCCCGTTCGGATCAGGCAAAGGTCATGACGACCGCTCCTGCGGTGATGAGAAGTCCGCCCAGAATGGCCATCGGCGAGAGCTTTTCCCCCAGAAAAACGGCGGCAAAGACGAGCACCAGCACAACGCTGAGCTTGTCCAGCGGAGCCACGCGCGAAGCGGGGCCCAGTTGCAGGGCGCGAAAATAGCAGAGCCAGGACAGGCCGGTGGCAAGACCGGACAGGCCGAGAAACAGCAGGGTACGAC
>JAKBAG010000087.1 GCA_021809235.1 Acidobacteriota bacterium | reverse complement strand
GGATGCATCCTGTTGCTGATTGTATCGTTGCGAGAGCAGTTGTTCTGCAGCGGCGCATACACTCGCCACGTCAATCTGAAGCAGGCCGGACTCCGGGTCGGGCAGGCGTCGATGGTTGCGCCGACTCTCTGGACTGCGAAGTACCAGGCAGGCAGCGCCATCGGGGAAGCGATAGGGTCCGTTCCTGGCGGGATCGGTGGGTCCGTAGATGCCCACAACCGGGCGGCCTAAGGCACTGGCCAGATGCAGCGGACCGGTATCTCCTCCAATTACCAGTGTGGCCTTGCGTGTGAGCGCGATGAGCTCCGCAAGAGAAGAGGAAACGCATCGGACCATGGGATGGCATCCTTGCATTGCGGCTACAAGGGACTGTTCGTCAGGGCCGGCATTGATCCATACGGCAATTCCCTGCATTGCCAGCCAATCTGCTACGGCGCGGTAGCGCTCCGGAGGCCACCGCTTGGCTCCCCATCCCGCGCCAGGATGCAGCACAGCGTAGTGCGGTCTGTCCTGCACCAGTTGATCCCGCCAGGCCTCTGCGGCTGCGTCGACGGGAAGTGGTGGCATGGCGACTTCCAGTGGATCGGCAGCAACGGCAGAAGCCAGCTCGCAGGCACGATCAATCACATGATTCGATTCTGTCAAAATCGGTTCGGAGTAGAGCCAGCTTGCCTGCTTTTCCCGCGGATTCCGATCTCCCAGCACGCGACGGCATCCGCTGAGCCTTGCCAGGATAGCGGAGCGAATTGCGCCCTGCACATCCAGCACCGCATCGTAATCGCCAGCATGAAGCTCCCTGCGCAACTGCGTAATCTGCCGGACTGTCTTCAGGCTAAAACCATCCCTGCGCCACTGGCGCGTGTCTGCGGTCAGGATGCGATCCACGATTGGACATGCTGTTGAGCGGGCAACCATGCTGGATCCATCCTCGTGGAAGCAGGCTTCCTCTGCGCTGCTCAGCAGTGCTCGCCAGCGCGGTTCCACCATCCAGTCAATGCGCCAAAGTGGATGCATCCGCCGCAGAGCCGCAATTGCTGGCAGGGCATGCAGGATGTCGCCCATTGCACCCAGGCGCACCACCAGCAGCCGATATGGAGCCATTCTTTGCATCGTTCCCTTTGTGTATTTGACCAGATGAGCGCGGGCATGGAAAAGCGAAACGGAATAGCCGATGTCCGACGGCAGATTTCCAGTGATCAGACCTGCTCGGATTTGATACTGCCATTCGACAACAGACCCAGCAGCCGCTCCAGCACTTCAGCAGGTTCCGTAAAGCGGACAACCACGTCAGCTGCATGGCACGGGGCAATGCGCTCCAGAATCTCCACCATCTCTCCGAGCCGCACCCTGTCCTTTTCCGTAGTCACGAAGGCGGCAGCGCCACTATGCAGGAGGGCTGAACCTAGCTCCTTCAGTTCCGATGCGAGATATGTCTGATGATCGTCGAAGATGCGCTCACCCACGATCTCCAGGCCACCAGCGCGCAACCCGCTCAGAAACTGATGGGGCCGTGCGATTCCGCAGAACGCAAACACCTGTCGAGGGGTGTTTTGCGGCCACTGCATGCTCCGGGTGTAAGTCCACACAGTATGGTTCGGGATATGGGTGCGAATCCAGGACTGAGCTTCCACATCGTTCTCGAGGATCGTCACCACATCGGCTCTTCGCAAGGCCCGCAGGGGTTCTCTGCGATTTCCTGCTGGAAGCAGAGCATCCTGCAGGTCCTCCCTGCTCAGAAGCGCAATATCCAGCGCCCGATGCAACTGCCGATGCTGCATGCCATCGTCGAGCAGATGAATGCCACATCTGCAAGCCAGCTGTACTTCTGCCAGGCATCCGGCACGCCAGCGAGAATGGCTCACATAAACAGGAACGCCGGTTGTCCGCGCCAGCAGCAGGGGCTCATCGCCAAAACGTAGCGCATCCCCAGCGGAGTCCACGGCAAGAGTTTCCGTAGAAGCTCTACCGAATCCGCGCGAAAGCACATCTACGGGGACACCCTGCGTCCTCAGCATGTGGACCAGTGCCTGCACCATGGGCGTCTTTCCCGCGCCGCCTGCGGATAGGCTTCCCACGCTCACGACCGGCCACTGCAGCTTGCGCTGCCTTTCCAGGCCAACACGCAGGGCTATTGAGCGCAAGGCCACGCAGGTGGCATAGAGTGGAATCAGAGGGGCGAGCCAGGGTCGCTTCATGTCACCTCCGGGCGTGGATCATCGAGGAGCTTGCATAGAGTTGCGACGCATTTTGTCGTGGCACCGCTGTGCTGCTTCAGCACTTGTCGCGCCCGTGCACCTATGGCAAGGGCGGCCTCGACGTCGATCAGTAAACTCTGCAGGGCAAACTCCAACGCTTCAGCATGGTTGGAGTGCAGGATGCAGATGGCCTGATGGTTCTGAAGTTCCTGCACGATGGCACGGAAGTTTTCCGTGTGAGAACCCATAATGACAGGGACTCCATGCCATGCCGCTTCCAGCGGATTATGCCCTCCGGCTGCCACCAGGCTGCCGCCGACAAACGCAACTGTCGCCAGTGAGTATGCCGTGGCGAGCTCGCCGATCGAGTCCAGCAGAATCACCTCTCCCGCATGCAGTGCATCCACCCCGAGCGCGCTGCGTTTTCTCCAGGGCACGTCGCTTGCTTCGAGCAAGCCAGCGACAGAAGCAAAGCGTTCTGGATGACGAGGCGCCAGCAAAAGCACAAGATCCGAGTGCAGGGACTGTAGCTTTTTCCAGGCCGCCAACAACATCGCTTCCTCGCCCTCAATTGTGCTGCCTGCCACCACCCAGCGTTTTCCTGCTGCCATGGCCTGCAGCTGGAGCATTAGTGCGGAATACTTCTCGATATGGAGGTCGTATTTCAGATTGCCCGCGGCTATTACCTGCCTGCAGCCAAGCTCCTCCAATCGCTCCGCATCCAGCGCGCTTTGTGCCAGTACGGTCTGCAAGTGCTGGAGCAGCGGCTTCCACAGTCGGCGCAACCGATGATATCGCGGCCAGGAGCGGTCGGAAATGCGAGCGTTCACAACGACAACCGGAATCTTTTGGTGGAAACAGCGGCGGAGCAGTCCTGGCCAGAACTCTGTTTCCATCAAGATCAGCATGCGTGGCTGCAGCGCTCGGAGCCAGGCGTGGGTAGCCCAGGCCAGATCCAGGGGACAATAGAACACCCTGTCTGCTCCCATCCGCTGGCGAGCCAGTTGTTGTCCGGTGCGCGTCGTGGTTGAGAGGACAATGCTCACCGCCGGGCGTTCCGTCTCCAGCTGTCGAATCAACTGGATGGCCGCCAGTGTTTCCCCCACGGAAACAGCATGGACCCAGATGGTTGGTCGCTTCTCCAGACCCACACGAAAGCGGACTGGAATCCGCCCCAGCCGCTCCCAAAAGCCTTCGCGATAGCGGGATGTTGTCAGCATGCGCATCAGCCACCATGGCGCTGCCAGCAGCAGTGCAAGCGGGAAAAGCAAGTCGTAAATCCACAGAATTGCCGTCATCATGCGTATGGTGTTTGCATCCTGCTTTGCTTCATGGCAAAGGCTGATTCAGAATACAGAATTCGGGCAGATCGTTCCCGCTTTTCCGCTCTGGCAGGAGTGCTGGAGAGACTGCTATTGTTCTGCACAGAGGAAATGTTTGCGATGATCTGCCGTCCGTTGCCACATCCGTTCCGTCCGGGTCGTATCGGTTGGGTGCAGCTCATCGCGGTTGCTATCCTGGCGGTGCCGTTGCTGTCTGCAGCCTCCGATCACAAGCCTCCGGCAATTGTAGCTGCAACCGATTTTCCTGCCGTCGAGGTCCACCCGGCAGAACAACTGGCGATAGCAGTAGAGCCCTACGACACGCCCAGCAGGCTCAAGCTCTTTCGCGTGAATTATCTTGCTCACGGCTTCATGCCTGTTCGACTGATCATCACCAATACCGGAAGCCAGGCTATTTCTCTCAAGGATGCGCGCATCCTTTTTGTCACGGCTGCGGGAGATCGATTGCAGGCTGCAGAACCGCGCGATATCGAGCGCCGCATGGTTCACATTCGCGCCAGCAGCATGCCCAGCCCGATTCCCGGTCTGCATCTGCCGCACAAGGATGTCGCCCGGGAAATTGAGCGCGACTTTGACACCCTGGAGTTCCAGGCCCTGGTTGTGAAGCCGCACTCCACCGAGGCAGGGTTTCTTTTCTACGATGTGGATGGCATCCATCATCCGCTGCAGGGATCAGCCATCAATCTGCATGCCTTGCGATTTGCAGACGGGAAGGAACTGTTCTACTTCGAAATACCCTTTGACAAATATCTCGCCTCGCACGGGCACCAGATGAATTGATCGGCTACCGATATGGGGCTGTGGCTAGTGCAGATCGTCCTCTGTTGCGCACCTTTCATCGTTACTCACTGCATAATCATGGACGCATCTGTAAAAGCTAAGCGCCGCATCCCCTTGCTCGAGGATGCGCCATCGTTTGAGGCAGCCATAGGAATCCTTCAGAGCAGACTTACGCCGATGTTCGGCAATCACCCAGGCATCGTTCTGCAGCAGGCTGGAGGCTGTGGATCCCAGTGATTCCAGGGTCAGGGTATAGGCTTCCGCGTCATCCCACGGCGGATCCAGGAAGACCCAGTCGTACTGCTGGCCGGATGTCGCCCGCTGTAACCACTGCGCGACTTTGGCTCGAACGCGCTGCGCCTGTCGACCAATCCCCATATTCCTGCAGTTAGACTCCAGGATGGCCATGGACTGCGTTGACTGCTCCACAAACGTGACAGATGCGGCTCCGCGGCTCAACGCTTCCACGCCAACGGCACCTGTTCCAGCGTAGAGATCCAGCACGCGGGCTCCGACAACGCGATTGCGCGCACCATTCTGCAGCACATTCATCAGCGTTTCCCGTAGCCGGTCCGAGGTCGGACGCGTCGCCTGCCCGGATGGCGCCAGCAGCGGTCGCGACCGAAATTGTCCACCAATCACGCGCATCTCGTTCCTGAGGATACAGGATTGGCCGGTGCCGCAAGGCTGAACCAGCCGCTACAATGAGTGCATGCGTGGATGGTCACTGCCGCTGGGGCGATGGATGGGTGTGGAGCTTCGTATCCACACACTTTTCGTGATTCTTATCGCCATATGCATGCTCTACAGTCAGTCGCTGGGAGGTACGATCAGCTCCGGACTGGCGTTGTGGCTGCTGATTGTTGCCGCAGTTTTTGTGCGCGAATGCGCGCGTCTCCTGGTTGCTGCATGGTACGGTCTGCGTCTGCGTGCCGTACTGCTGCTACCGATCGGCGGCATGTTTGCCTATGCCAATCCGGAAAGTCAGGAACTGGCTAACTCTGCGGAAACGCAGTATGTGCTTGCTCTGGCCGGGCCGGTGGCTAACCTGATTACCGCGCTGATGCTGGCTGCCACGATGACGGGAGCAAGCGCGGCGTTCCCGCTTTTGAACCTGCCCTACGTTACTCCGATGGCTTTGTTGCGCAGTGCCGTCTGGCTACAGGCGTTTCTTGGCTTGCTGCATCTGCTGCCGGCTTATCCGCTGGATGCCGGGCGACTACTGCGAACCTCGTATACGCAGGCCAGCGGACAGACCGCACCCAGCCGAGCCATTGGCCTGCTGGGTCAGGGCATTGCGCTGGGAACCATCATCGCAGGGTTTTATCTGCATGATCCGCTGTTGTCCTCCGTCGGCTTCTTTATCTTTATTGGCGCACAGATAGAGGATCAGGGGGTGCTTTTTCAGTCTGTCGTGGATGCCGTACAGATGAAGGAGGTCATGCTCACCGACTTTGCGATGCTGTCCCCTTCGGACACGCTGTTGGATGCATTGCGCCGCTGCATTCACACGCTACAGGAAGACTTCCCTGTAGTTCGTGGCACACAGCTGGTAGGCATCGTGAACCGCCAGCGAATTCTGGACTCGCTGCGCGCTGAAGGCAACGGCTACGTGCAGGGAATCATGACCCGTAGCTTCCAGATCGCACGTCCCGAGGACACGCTGGGAACCATGATTCGCCGTATTACCGCCGGGCAGGGTATGATGCTGATTCCCGTGGCGGACGGCGAGCGGATCGTTGGTGTCGTCAGCGTTCAGAATCTGATGTCATCCATGTCGTTATTGAATGAACAGCGCCGCCTGGAGCGGATCAGTCTGGAGCGCTGACGCTGTCAGATGTCCGGATACAGCCCGGAATGTGGTTGCGGTGCGACTGGAAAGAGATGGATGGATAATCAACCTTCGCTGCCGGAGTACGAGGATTCCAAAGACCAGCCGCTTGCGCCCGGCCTCTATCTGGTGGCCACGCCCATCGGCAATCTGGAGGACATCACTCTTCGTGCCCTGCGCGTGTTGCGCAACTGTGATCGGATAGCCTGCGAAGACACACGGCAGACGCGCAAGCTGCTCAATCACTTTGCCATTTCCACGCCTGCCATCAGCTGCCATGAGCATAACGAGCGGGAGCGCGCCGTGGAGTTGATCTCTGCTATGCGAGAGGGGCAACGGGTCGCATTGGTCTCCGATGCCGGCATGCCGGGGATCAGCGATCCCGGAACCTGGCTGGTTCACGCTGCGGTGGATGCGGGGGTGCGCGTGTATCCGATTCCAGGAGCCAATGCCGCCCTCACGGCACTGGTAGCCTCAGGGCTGCCCACGCGATCTTTCCGCTTTCTTGGTTTTCTCCCGGAGAAATCCGGTGCACGACGAACGGCATTGGAGGCAATTGTTGCGGGCCTGCCTGTGGCTGCGGATGCTGCAGAACCTGAAACTCTGATCTTCTATGAGGCGCCTCACCGCATTCTCGATACCCTGCAGGACATGTGGGAACTGTGGGGAGATGATCTGCAGGTAGTTGTGGCTCGTGAAGTAACCAAGCTGCACGAGGATTTTCTGCGCGGCAAGGTTTCCGCTGTTCTCCAGCAGCTTGCGGCTGCGGATCGGGTGCGCGGCGAGATTACTCTGCTTGTATCTGCCCCTCAGAGAACCTCCGCAGAAGTCGGACAGGATTTGCTTGCTGCTCTTGCCGGCCTGCAGTCATCAGAAGGGCTTTCAGAAAAAGATGCCCTCAAGCAGTTGGCACGACAGAGCGGCCGCTCGAAGAGTGAGTTATACCGAGAACTGCAGCGACAACGGGCCTCCTCGCGCACCCGATAAAACGTCTAGTCCGTCTCGCCCAGTGCTTGCCGAATCTCTGCAATCAACTCCATCAGCTGCTCGCGCTTGCGTTCGCTCATATCCACAAAGCGAACTCCAATCGTGTTGCGATTGATGATGGCCTGGCTCACTCCTCCCAATCGGAACGGTAGTCCATGGAGAAAAAACTCGGTTTCGACACGCACATAGATGCCAACGTTGAAACGCTCCTGGGTTACGATGCGACAACCTGACATACTTAAGTCCTGAATGGACCCCTGCATGCAAATTCCAGTTTTGACCAGATGGAGCTGGGCTCGGGTGTCCACCTTCAGGCGTCGATACGCCCGCCGCTCTCGTGTTTGCAAAGCCGCTCCGGGATTTGCGGAAATCTCCGGGATATCGAACGTTGGCACCTCAATGTGGACGCTCAACGAGGAGCCTTCCAGCTCGCTGGAATCTTCCGGGAACTCCAGACTTGGACTGGCCTGCGTTGTCTCTATTGCTTCCGACTTTACTGGCACAAAGTTCGTTTGGAAGGCATCCGCCGAGGGTAGGATGGTCGCTTGCGTGGTGTACTCGCCCGTCTCGGAACTGGGTTTCGACTGAATGCAGACGTCAGCTTCTATCTGAAGTGGAGTTGCCTCCGCTTTGCTCGGCGGGTTCTCTGTGGATTCTGGAGCGCTGGCTGTTGTGGCTGCCTGCTCCATCGCCAATTCTTCCAGAACTTCTACAAGCTCCGTGCGTCGCCGTTCATTCAAATCCACAAAACGAATGCCAATGGATTCTCGGGTGCGCCGCCCTGCCGTGACGCCGACAAGACGAAAGGCAATGCCTCGCACCTGAAACTGCAACTCCACGCGCAGCATGGCACCTGTGAGGAAACGGGTATCCATCTCCAGCCGACATCCACCGGCACTCAGATCGCGGATGCGTCCCCGGAGCGATGTCGCTCCGGAGATGGGATGTACCTGCACTTGTTCATCGATGGAAAAGCGTGGTGCACCCCGACGCTCGGTGCCCCGCTCCTGCGGTACAGGGATGGATTCCTTCTTGCTTGGACTTTGCATCCATGCAGCCATAGGCATGCTCCAGACTCTCCTGAGCATGCCTATCGGCGGGATGGCATTTTTCTTGAACGATGATCCGTTCAGGCCTGTGGCAAGATTTTTGGTGGAAGCAGCCGCAGCACTCTAGTGGCTGCCAGCCAACTCCCAGGGACGCGACGGAGCTGCTCCGGCAGCTTCGCGACCCTTCACGCGATCGTACTGATAGAGATCGCTCGTCGTACCCAGCGATTCGTTGTAGAGGCTTACGCCTCCGGTTACGACCGTCAGTTCTTCGGTGAAGCGATGGATGGCCCGCAACTGTTCTGCAGTGGCTGGAATTTCGAAACGACTTACCTGCAGGAACTTCTGATACCCGCGGTCGAGAAGTCGGGCAATGTCTCCTGCCACCACCACTCCGGGGCGCTCGCGGTAGGCAAAAATTGCCCCTACCGTGTCTGGGGTGTTGCCTTCATGCGGAAACAATACGGCAGCGCAACCGTATTTCTGGACGCGAATTCCGACGGGGGTCTCGGTGACTTCAAAATCATGCTGCCGCAGGGAAGAGACTGCCTGGTCTACACTTGCTTTCGTCGGCTTTCGGCTCATGTCTGGACAATGCTCCTGGTTTCCTCTGTACGCAGCTTCCGGAGCTGGTGCAGGCGGACTCATGCTGAAATCGGCTACTGAACCGATAAACTTTACTCTCGCACACCCGTCAAGGACACTGCAATGGAACGAGCCGGAACTGCCCCGAAGCGATTGCAGATGCTGGATTACGCATACCGAAAAGTGGTACAGGATGCGCTTTGCACGTGGCCGCATGAGGCCTGTGGCGCTCTCCTTGGACTCGAGGAGGGTTTGAAGTACTCGCAGAGAGGAGCGTCTTCGGGATCTCAAGTGCCCAGTATCGTTTTGGATGCGCAGCCGGCTGCTGGAGTGGACACTGAACGGTCGCTGGATTCCTTCCGGATCGGCGCGCAGGATATGGTTGCGCTGCAGGCCCGCGCGCAAGAGATGGGTATGGTCATTGTAGGCTTCTATCACTCGCATCCGAATGCGGGAGCGATCCCCTCGCGCACCGATTTGCCGCAGGTCACAGCGCAGACGACCGTACGTTTTGGAGCCACATGGCCGGGACACCCACTCGTGATTGTTTCTTTGTCCAACGGAGACTGCACGGCCGTGGAGGCCTATTGGCTTACCGAGGGAGAGCATACCCGGTATGAACCGCTGGAAGTGGTCCGCATTCCTCCACCTATCCATCCATGCCAAACGCATCGGCCGGAACGTACAATCAAAGCGGAATGATGGAAATGCCCCATGTCGGGATGGACCTGCCAGAGCTGACAGCAGAGGATCGGCAACGCTACGCTCGCCATCTGAGCCTGCCTGAGGTGGGCGAATCCGGACAACGCAGACTGGCCGTAGCCCGGGTGTTGTGTGTGGGTGTCGGAGGGCTGGGCTCGCCAGTGGCCCTCTATCTGGCAGCCGCTGGTGTAGGTACGCTGGGGCTGGTGGATGGAGATTGTGTAGAGGCCACCAATCTGCAGCGCCAGGTGCTGCATGGCGCCGCCGACGTTGGCAGCCGCAAGGTGGACTCAGCAGCGCGGCGGCTTCTGGCGCTGAATCCAGCGCTCCGGTTGGAGTTGCATGCCACCATGTTACGGGCAGCCAATGCGCGCGAGTTGATTCGCCGCTATGACGTTGTGGTGGATGGCACGGACAACTTTGCAACGCGCTACCTGGTCAACGATGCCTGTGTGCTGGAGAACCGGCCGAATGTTTACGGCAGCATCTTTCGCTTTGAAGGGCAGGCCAGTGTCTTTGCTCATGGCGATGGTCCCTGCTATCGCTGTCTTTATCCGGAGCCACCGCCGCCTGGCCTGGTTCCGGATTGCGCCGAAGGGGGCGTTCTGGGCGTGTTGCCCGGGCTGATCGGGACGATTCAGGCGACCGAGACAATCAAGGTGATTTTAGGTTTGGAGGGGACGCTCACAGGGCGTCTCCTGATGGTGGATGCACTCGCCATGCGCTTCCAGACACTCGCCCTGCAGCGCGATCCGGATTGTCCCGTCTGTGGCGCATCGCCCGTGATCCAGGAGCCTGTCGAATATCGCGAACTTTGCGGATGGATGCAGGAAGCGAAGGAGAAGAAGGATATGAATGGTATTCCGCAGATCAGTGTGCACGAACTGAAGCGCAAACGCGAGGCCAGGGAGCCGCATCTGCTGCTGGATGTACGCGAGCCATGGGAGCACCAGACAGCGAATCTTGGAGGCCATCTGATCCCTCTGCAGGAGCTGCACCTGCGCGTTCACGAACTGGATCGCGATCTGGAAATCGTGGTCCACTGTCGCAGCGGTGCTCGCAGCCAAAAAGCTGCAGAGATGCTGCACAAAGCCGGTTTTCATCGAATAGCCAATCTGTCCGGCGGCATACAGGCATGGTCGCGGGAGATTGATCCTGGCGTACCTAGCTACTAAGCCCTGTCGCACGTATGGATGGAGTGTCACGCCCGGTCCTTGGCGTGAGAGTGCAAGCCATTTGAGCGCATCCATGCTGTCCTGCATCGCAGGACAATGTTTTGCAAATCCGCAGTAGACTCACTTCAGGAGAAACAGGGGTGCTCCGCGAAAGCGGGGCTGAGAAAAGACCCTTCGCACCCGAACCGGATAATA
>JAKBAG010000086.1 GCA_021809235.1 Acidobacteriota bacterium | reverse complement strand
ATGCATGCGGGCAGTCATGAAGTGAGCTGAGGTATATAGACAATAAAAGTATCCTCCTCTGGACTGCCCGCCGAACCCCATCGGCGGGCTTTATTTTTTTCACGGAGCCCGCAAGCTACACATGCGGCCATGCAAATTGGAAAGTGACAAGGACTTGATGATGAATCCCGAGATTGACTTTAACAAGATGGATGGACTGATTCCTGGTGTTGTGCAGGATGCTGCAACCGGGGAAGTTTTGATGCTTGGATTTCTGAACGAGACGAGCTATGCCATGAGCCTGTCAAGTGGCTATGTAACGTTCTGGAGCAGAACACGCCAGAAGCTCTGGATGAAGGGAGAGTCCAGCGGCAACCGGCTGCGGATTGTCACGGCATCCACGGATTGCGACAACGATGCGATTGTCTTTCGCGTGGTCGTGGAGGGTGATGGACTTGTTTGCCACGAGGGCACGGTTTCCTGCTTTACCAAGTCGATTGTGATCACGGAGAGCAGGCAGGCGGAAGAGGTGAGCTATGTCCGGTAAGCTGCGGTTGGGTATTCCCAAAGGAAGTCTGCAGGATGCGACGATTGCTTTATTTCGTCGTGCTGGATGGAACATCTATGCCGATGGTCGCTCCTATTTCCCGTCCATCGATGATCCGGAGATTGAGTGCATGCTGATTCGCGCGCAGGAGATGGCGCGGTATGTGGATCATGGAGCGCTGGATGCAGGCCTGACAGGGATTGACTGGGTGGTGGAAAGCGGGCTGACGCTGACCAGCATTGCGTCACTGACCTATGCCAAGCAGAGTCGGCGTAAGGTGCGTTGGGTGTTGGCCGTTCCGGAGGGTTCCGGCATCACTCGGGCTGAGGATCTGGAAGGCAAGATTGTGGCCACGGAACTGGTGGAGGTGACGCGTCGCTACTTTGAGCAGAAGGGCGTAAACGTGAAGGTGGAGTTCAGCTGGGGTGCCACCGAAGTCAAGCCGCCGATGTTGGCTGATGCCATTGTGGAAGTGACCGAAACCGGAAGCAGCCTGCGTGCCAACCGCCTGGCAATCATTGATACCGTGATGGAAAGCGAGACGCACCTGATCGCCAGCCGCAAGGTTTGTGAGGATCCGTGGAAGCGGCGCAAGCTGGATTCGATTGCATTGATGTTGCGGGCCGCTATTGATGCCCAGTCCCAGGTTGGCCTGATGCTGAATGTACGGCGGGTGAATCTGGAGCGGGTGTTATCCGTTCTTCCTGCTCTCAATTCCCCTACCATTTCGGAGCAGAGCAATCCCGAGTGGGCAGCAGTCAATACGATTCTCGAAGAGTCAGCTGTGCGCGAAGTGGTGCCACGTCTTAAAGAGGCTGGAGCGACGGGAATTGTCGAGTATCCACTGAATAAAGTTGTGCTTTAGTGTGGTGCTCTAGTCACGACCTGCTGCAAATCATGCATAACAACTGCGCCAGGAAAGTGGGAGACAGGTAAGATGCAACTGTGGAATCTGCAGAGTACCGACACTGCTGAGCGCGCTCGGGCGCAGGCAGCACTGCAGCGATTGATTGATCGAGGCGCAGCGTTGGAGTCAACGCTGCTGCCGGAGGTGATCGCGATTGTGGAAGCAGTGCGAGCAGACGGGGATCGTGCGCTGCGACGCTATGCGGAAAAGTGGGATCAACTACCGCAGGGCGCAGCACTTTCCATGGAGCAACGAGCGATGCAGCAGGCCTGGGAGCAACTGGAGCCTGCGATGCAGGATGCGCTGCGATTTGCGGCAGCACGTATCCGACGATTTGCTGAGCGACAGATGCCGCGTGCATTTGAAGAGAGAGAATCCAGCGGCCTGCGTGTCGGGCAGGTGATTCGTGCGCTGGATGCCGTCGGTTGCTATGTGCCTGGCGGTCGGCATCCGTTGCTTTCCACCATGCTGATGACGGTGATTCCGGCGCAGGTCGCTGGTGTGGAGCGCATTGTGGTGGTCTCACCGAATCCTGCTCCGGAGACGCTGGCGGCGGCTCATCTGCTGGGGGTGAAGGAGTTCTATCGCGTGGGCGGTGCGCAGGCTGTAGCAGCGCTTGCCTGGGGCACGGAGTCGATTGCTCCGGTGAGGAAGATTGTGGGGCCGGGGAATCGGTATGTGACTGCAGCCAAGACGCTGGTGGCCCGGAGTGCGCACTGTGGAATCGATATGCAGGCCGGACCCACGGAGATTGTGGTGGCCAGCGAGAGTGGCGATCCCAATGCAATCGCTGCCGATCTGGTGGCTCAAGCAGAACACGATCCTGACGCACTGGCTGTTCTGGCGACTCCCCGCATGGAGCTGGCGCTGGCAGTGCGCGATGCGGTACAGCGAGCTGCTACGGGCAATGTGGTGGCCGCACAGTCACTGGAAGCGAATGGGCATCTGTTCGTTGTCGTGGATGTGCAGCAGATGCGCACGATGGCAAATGCGCTGGCGCCAGAGCATCTGACTGTTGATTCTGCTGCGGATGTGGAGTGGGTCCGGAATGCGGGCAGTGTGTTTGTGGGGGCTTGGTCGCCGCAGCCGATGGGAGACTATATCTCCGGGCCGAACCATACACTGCCGACGAATGGACAGGCAGCGCTGCGAGGAGGCTTGAGCGTCTTTGATTTTCTGAAGCTGATGACGGTGCAGGAGTATTCGCAGGACGCACTGAGCATGCTGGGTGCGCATGCGGCGAGGCTGGCGCGAGCGGAGGGATTGACCGGACATGAGAATGCGATTCTTGGGCGCATGGACGCGGCTCGCATGGATGAGACAATCTCCTTTCCAGAGCCGCGTGCGCGCGTGCGACAGATGCCGGAGTATCATCCCCCGCTGGGCAGTCGAGAGGCGCTGAGACTGGACTTCAATGAGAACACGCAGGGCTGCTCACCGCGCGTGCTGGAGGCCTTGGCTGCGCTCACGGAAGAGGCGCTGACGCGCTATCCGGAGCGTGGTCCACTGGAGGCGCGCGTGGCAGCACATCTGGGCGTGCAGGCCGGTGAAGTCGTACTGACCAATGGAGTGGATGAGGCGATTCATCTTCTGTGCCAGACCTATCTGGATAGAGGCGATGAACTGCTGCTGCCTGTGCCCACCTATACGATGTATGAAATCTATGCTGCGGCCACGGAGGCACGTGTCGTGCGTGTGACGGCGGAAGCAGATTTTCGCTATCCGGCGGCGCAACTACTGGCAGCCGTAACGCCGGCGACACGATTGATTGCGATTGCCAATCCCAACAGCCCAACCGGAGCGGTAGCTGACCGAGAGGATCTGCTGGCACTGGCAAAAGCTGCACCCCAGGCGATGCTGCTGGTGGATGAGGCCTATGTGCATTTCCATGGGGAAACAGTCGTGGATGCAATTGCGACGGTGCCGAATCTGGTGGTGGCTCGCACCTTTTCCAAGGCCTACGGTCTGGCGGGTCTGCGGCTGGGCGCACTGGTGTCACGCGAGGAAAATCTCCGCTGGGTGCGGCGGGTGCTGTCTCCATACAGCGTCAACACTGCAGCATTAGCTGCGTTGGACGCGGCGCTGAGCGAGGATGGGTATCTGGCACGCTATGTGGAGGAGGTACTAGCTGCGCGGGCTGAGTTCGAGGCAGGACTGGACAGCATAGCAGTACGACGATGGCCATCCCATGCCAATTTTGTGCTTGTCGAGATTGGTCCGGAGCATGCAGCCTTCTGTCGTTCCATGCGGCAGCAGGGTGTTCTGGTGCGGGATCGATCGGCAGACCCGGGCTGTGATGGTCTGGTGCGCATCACGGTGGGAACACGGGCGCAGATGCGTCGTGCACTGGCTGCCATGGAGCAGGTGCTATCCATCAACAAGAAGGAAATGGCCGGGAAAGGGATGCAATGAGTCAGCGTGCGATGAAGGAGCAGGAGACAGCAGGTGCAGAAGTTCGCAAGGCGGAAATCCTGCGGCATACAAGTGAAACAACAATCGTGCTTCGGCTCACGATTGAGGGTCGTGGGGAATACAAGGTGAGCACAGGCATTCGCTTTTTCGATCACATGCTCGAGTTGTTCACCCGGCATGGAGGGTTTGATCTGGAGTTGAGCTGCAAGGGGGATCTGGATGTGGACCAGCATCATACGGTGGAGGATGTGGGGATTGCCCTTGGCGAGGCCTTTGATCGTGCAGTAGGAGATAAGCGTGGAATCCTGCGCGCGGGCTACTTTGTGATGCCGATGGACGAAACGCTGGCTGTGGCTGCGGTTGATCTTTCCGGGCGGACGGCGTTTGCCGTAGATACGGCTGTGAAGACACGTCTTGTAGGAGACCTGCAAAGCGAACTGGTGGTGGATTTCTTCGAGGGATTTGCTCGGGGCGCGCGGGCGAACGTGCATGTGAAGGTGATGTATGGTCGCAGCAATCATCACAAGATCGAAGCCAGCTTTAAAGCATTTGCACGCGCTATGCGCGGAGCCTGCTCACGGGACAGGCAGATGGCCGACTTGCTGCCCAGCACCAAGGGATTGCTGTGATGGTTACGGTTGTCGATTATCAGGCGGGAAATCTGGCCTCAGTGGTGAAGGCACTGCAGAAGCTGGGTGCAGAGGTTTGCGTGACAAGGGATTGCCGCGACGTGGAAGCTGCGGAGCGGATTGTGCTACCGGGCGTAGGGCATTTCCAGGCCACATCCCGCCTGGACGTGAGCGGGCTGAAGCAGGCAATGCTCGCTGCGATGACGCGCGGCGTGCCATTGCTGGGCATCTGTGTGGGCATGCAGTGGTTGTATGAAGGCAGCACGGAGGCTGCGGATGTGACTGGCGCAGGATGGTTTCCGGGCGAGGTGACGCGCTTTCCTTCTGGCGGGGAAAAGGTACCGCACGTGGGCTGGAATCAGTTGGAGAGTTTGCGCGATGGTGCTCTGCTGAAAGGCATTGCAGAAGGCGAATTTGCCTATTTTACTCATGCCTGGCGTGCTCCGGTGAATGCGGTTACTGTAGCGACGACCAGATACATGGGCGGCTTTGCGGCAGCAAGCCAGCGTGACAATGTCTGTGGAGTGCAGTTTCATCCGGAGAAGTCCGGCGCGACAGGATTGAAGATCCTGAGGAATTTTCTGGAGATGGAACGATGCTGACGCGAAGAGTGATTGCCTGCCTGGATGTTCGCGATGGGCGCGTCGTGAAGGGTGTGCAGTTTGTGGATTTGATCGATGCCGGTGATCCGGCGCAGCTGGCGTGGCGTCACGCCGAGTCCGGTGCTGACGAGATTGTTTTGCTCGATATCACGGCAACGCACGAAGGGCGCGCCACCTTGCTGGAGACGGTTCGACGAGCGGCGGCGCAGCTGTTTGTTCCGTTGACGGTGGGTGGAGGGATTCGTACGCTGCAGGATGCCGAGGCGGTGTTTGCCGCTGGTGCGGACAAAGTGAGTCTGAATTCTGCTGCGTTGGCAAACCCGGAGCTGATGACGGAAATTGGTTCACAGTTCGGTGCGCAGGCCGTGGTGGTCGCCATCGATGCGCGACGGGACCCGCATGCTGCCGATCCGGTGCGCAATGCCCGTGTCTATACCCATGGTGGACGTCGGGATGCTGGTCGAACGGTGGTGGAGTGGGCATGCGAGGCGGAATCCCGCGGCGCAGGCGAGATCCTGCTGACGTCGATGGATGCTGATGGTACGCGTTCTGGATTTGATTGTGAGCTGACGGCTGCAGTGAGTACTGCAGTGGGGATTCCGGTGATAGCCTCGGGTGGCGCCGGCAGCGTGAGTGATTTTGCTGAGGTGTTTACAGCTGGCCGTGCGGATGCGGCTTTGGCGGCGAGTATTTTTCATTTTGGTGTGTCCAGTGCGCGTGAACTCAAGGCGCAACTGGCCACACAGAAGATTGCAGTGAGGTATCCGTGCTGATTCCTTCGATTGATCTGATGGGTGGTCGCGTGGTGCAGTTGGAGCAGGGCGAACGGCTGCGCATTGCGAGCGAGGATCTGGAGTATTGGGTAGAGCGCTTTGCGACCTATCCGCGGGTGCAGCTGATTGATCTGGATGCCGCGATGGGGCGGGGCGACAACACGGCACTGGTGGAGCAGATTGCACGGCGACTTCCGGTGCAGGTGGGTGGCGGTATTCGCTCCGTGGAGGCAGCGCGTCGCCGGTTGGATGCCGGAGCAGAGCAGCTGATTCTAGGCTCCGCTTTGTTCGTCGAGACAGACGGTCGCGGCATGGTGAGAATGGACTTTGCCCGCGAGATGGCAGAATCCGTGGGAGCCGAGCGGGTCCTGGCAGGGATTGATTCCCGCAGTGGGCGGATTGCCATCAAAGGGTGGAAGGCCACGATTGCCTTGACGGCCGAGGAGGCCATTGCGGATCTGGACGCGTATGTGGGTGGATACCTTTATACGCACATCGATGGCGAAGGGCTGATGCAGGGTTTTCCGCTCGAAACAGCACAGAGACTGCGGGCGAAAACAGCACGCAGGTTGATTGTGGCAGGCGGCATTTGTAGCCAGAGTGAGATTGATGCCTTGGAGGCTATGGGTGTGGATGCCGTGGCTGGAATGGCAATCTACACCAATTTGCTGCCTGCTTGATTTGCAGAAGGAAAAGGGGGGACAGCCTGAGCTGTCCCCCCTTATATGCATTTCTGGTGCTGAAAGAGTCTGTGACCCTAGCCCAGGGTTTTCATGTCGAGCACGAAGCGGTACTTCACATCCTGACGCAGCATGCGCTCGAATGCCTCATTGATCTGGTGAACAGGAATCACTTCTACGTCGGCAGTGATGTTGTGCTTGCCGCAGTAGTCGAGCATCTCCTGCGTCTCCGGCATGCCGCCAATCATGGAGCCAGCGATGGAAAGCCGTTTCGTGATCAGGGAAAAGACACTGACAGCGGGAGGCTTTTCCGGTAGTCCGACGAGCGCGAGCGTACCGTCCTGCTTGAGCAAGGAGAGATATGGATCGAGATCGTGCGGGGCCGAAGCCGTATCGAGAATGAAGTCAAAGCTACGAGCGTGGCGTGCCATCGCATCGGCGTCGGTGGAGAGCAGCACTTCACTCGCGCCCAGGCGTAGAGCATCCTCTTTTTTCTTCAGGGATGTGGTGAGCTGCACAACGTGAGCACCGAAGGAGTGAGCGAATTTGAGCCCCATGTGGCCGAGTCCGCCCAGACCTACAATGCCAACCTTCATCCCCGGTCCCACTTTCCAGTGGCGTAGCGGAGAGTAGGTGGTGATGCCGGCACAGAGCAGGGGTGCAACGCCGGCCAGATCCAGATTGGAAGGCACGGTATGGGCAAAGCGCTGATCGACGACATAGTTACTGGAGTAGCCGCCCATCGTAATGGAGCCATCCACACGGTCAGGTGCTGCATAGGTGAGTGTGGCGCCCTTTTCGCAGTAGTGTTCCTGGCCGGAGTTGCACGGAGAGCAGGCACGACAGGAATCCACGATCACTCCGATCGCGGCAATGTCGCCAACCTTGAAGCGGGTGACGGAGGACCCGACAGCGGTTACGCGGCCAACGATCTCATGACCGGGAACCATGGGGTATACCGCCTGGCCCCACTCGTTTCGTGCCATATGCAGATCACTGTGGCAGACTCCGCAATACAGGATGTCGACGACGATGTCGGTGGCCAGGGGTTCGCGACGTTCAAACGAAAATGGAGCAAGTGGCGATTGCGCGCTGGTGGCGGCGTAGCCTTTGGAAGCAGTCATGAAAAACCTCGAAAGTGTGAGTTGGAAAGTTGTGCGTGTCGAAGAGCTTCCCTAGATATGCGATGCAACAGATTTAGTTTAGATGCAGGACGGCATCATTGACCTACGAATTGGGTTGGAGTGCCAGAGCAATACGCGGAATCTGCTGGTAGTCGGGCAGGATTTCAATCCCATGAAAGCCTGCGCCCGCAAGCAGGTCCGCAATGTGCTGTTGCTGGCCATGGCCGAACTCCAGCGCCAACAGGCCGCCGGAAGCAAGGTGAGCGCGCGCATCAGGAATGAGCCTTCGATAGACCGCGAGTCCGTCCTCACCGGCAAAGAGTGCCAGTGCCGGCTCGTGGTCGCGGACCTCGACGTCGAGCGTGGCGGCATCTGGCAACGGTACATATGGAGGGTTGGAGACGACAGCATCAAAGCGTAGTCCGGAGAGTGCAGAAAAAAGATCACTTTCCTGGAAGAGGATGCGGTCGGCCAGCTGGTGGCGCTGCGCATTCTGTCGGGCCAGTTCCAGGGATGCCGGGGAGAGATCGACCGCGACGAGATGCGCCTGCGGCAATGCAGCAGCCAGGGCTATGGCAATGGCTCCAGAGCCGGTCCCGATGTCCAGAATGCGTGGCGATGCCTGAGTTTGGCTGAAGGCCAGCACCTGCTCGACGAGCAGTTCCGTCTCCGGCCTGGGGATGAGTACAGCAGGACCGACGGTAAGGCTCAACCCGAAGAAATCGGTCTCGCCAAGGATATATTGCATCGGCTCACCGGCGGCACGGCGCAGCAGCAACGGTTGCAGCAGGCTTTGGATACGCTCCGCTTCTGCTACAGGCAGCTGTGTCGGGCTATGGGCAACGATCCATGCCTTGTCCCGTTGGAGGACGTGTCGCAGCAGGAGTTCCGCATCCGCTCGTGCTCGCTCGGGCTGCAGCTTCAGGCAGGATGCAGCCTGCTGCAGCAGAGAGCTTAGCGTTTGCGGCGCGGACTCTCGGGCAATGTCAGGCTGCATGCGCCGTATCGCCCTTGAGCTGCTCGGCCTGGGCGTGCGCGATGAGTGCATCGATCACTGGCTGCAGCCGACCCTGCATAATCAGGTCCAGCTGATGGAGCGTCAGTCCAATGCGGTGATCGGTCAGCCGGTTCTGGGGGAAGTTATAGGTGCGAATCTTTTCGCTGCGATCTCCCGTGCCGACCTGCTGTTTGCGCTCGCGGGCAAGCTCGGCATGCTGGCGCTCCATCTCGACCTCGTAGAGCCGGGAGCGAAGTACGCGCATGGCTTTTTCGCGATTCTTGATCTGAGATTTTTCGTCCTGGCAGCTGACGACGGTGTTGGTGGGCAGATGGGTGATGCGTATGGCGGAGTAGGTTGTGTTGACGCTCTGGCCGCCTGGACCGGAGGAGCAGAAGGTGTCGATGCGCAGGTCTTTGGCCTCGATTTTGATGTCCACCTCTTCGGCCTCTGGTAGCACCGCGACTGTAATTGCCGAGGTATGCACACGTCCCTGCGTCTCCGTTGCGGGCACGCGCTGCACGCGATGGACGCCGCTCTCGTACTTCATCTGGGAGTAGACGCGGTCACCTTCGATGAGCGCGATGACCTCCTTCATGCCACCGACGGCCGACTCGGAGGTGGAGAGGATCTCCACCTTCCAGCGGTGCTGCTCGGCGAGCCGTAGATACATGCGGAAGATTTCCGCGGCAAAGAGCGAAGCTTCGTCGCCGCCGGTGCCGGCGCGGATCTCGAGGATGACGTTTTTGTCGTCGTTGGGGTCTTTGGGCAGAAGCAGGATGCGCAGAGCGGCTTCGTGTTCGGCCAGTCGTGGCTCCAGCGTGGCCACTTCTTCTTCGGCCATTGCGCGCAGATCGGGATCGGATTCAGTGAGCATGAGGCGCGCGTCGTCAAGCGACTGGCGGGTCTGCTTCCAGTTGCGATAGGCTTCGACGGTCTCTTCGAGGTCGCGGTGCTGTTTGGCGATCTTCTGGTAGGCTTCGCGGTCCTGCTGGATCTCGGGCTGGGCGAGCTGGCTGCCGAGTTCGTCGTAGCGGGCTTCGAGTTGTTCGAGGCGGTCAAACATGGGATATTCCTAGGTGAAAATATGTGCGGCTGGCAAAGCCAGGACATGATTGCACTGAGGTTGGAGTGGGTAGGGTGGAAAACTCGAAAGACAGATATCCTGCGGCAGGAGCCGCTAGCGGGGGGCCGTGATGGGATCGAGCGTGTGCATCTGTCTGAAATAATTCTACCGCGAATCCGCTTTCTATGCTCATGGAAACCAAGGGGCGCATCCCCGGAAGGAATGCATCCCTTGGTTTTTCGGTGGACTCCTGAATGTACGGGAATCCATCCGTGGCTGAATGCATACGTAACCGCGTTACGGCATGATGGGGAGTTCGATGTGGGAGGGGTGGGTGGGGTCGGAGACGATGGTGATGGTGGCGGGCTGGTAGGCTGTGGCGGGCGCGGTCATGATGTTGGGCACGAAGGTCTGGGGATTGCGGTCGTAGAGCGGGAACCAGGTGCTCTGGACCTCGACCATGAGGGTGTGGCCCTTGAGGAAGACGTGATCGATGTCGTGGAGGCTCCAGCGGAACTCGGTGGTCTGGCCCGGGGTGATGGCTTCGGGGTGGTCGAAGCCGTTGCGATAGCGTCCGCGAAAGATTTCCATGTTGGTCATGAGCTGGTAGCCGCGCATGGCCGGGTCGGGATCGTTGTCGGGATATTGGTCGATGAGCTTGACGACGAAGTCGCCGTCAGAGCCTGTCGAGCGCGCGAAGAGGTGAGCGAAGACCTCGCCGGTGAGGGTGAGGTTGTGGTCGAGCGGCATGCGCCAGACGGCGACATCGCTTCGTCCTGTCACAAATCGCTGGTCCTCGACCATCCACGTGTACCACTCGGAGCCTTTGCCGTAGGTGGGCTGAATGGGGCGATGGCGGTAGGGTACGGGATGGGCCGGGTCGGAGACGTAAGAGACGCTGCCGGTTGCGCAGTTGTCCCCCGCTTGCAGGCGATGATCGGCACCCAGACAGAAATCTGTAAGGTGCGAGGCAGGCGGAGGAAAGTGCGGATAGTACTTCCACACGTTTGATCCGGTCTGGAAGCTGGCGGTATCCACAAGGGCAAATCCGGATGGGTTCGTACCGGGCGCGTCCTTGAGGTAGTGCGCGAAGAAGCGAGCTTCAATCTGCTGGCGATACTGCTCCCCGATGGCTGCGCCATACTGCAGAGCGCCGATATGCCGCGTGGT
>JAKBAG010000085.1 GCA_021809235.1 Acidobacteriota bacterium | reverse complement strand
ATGGTCAGTGTGCTTGCGCTGAACAAGCTGGAACTGGCGGAGATGATTCAAAATGAGATCGCTGAAAATCCGCTCCTGGAGGAGATGGATGAGTCGATCCCCATGCTGGACGAGGTGGAAAGCAGGGAAGCGGCCCGCGAACAGCAGACGACCGCCGCTGAAGCTCAGGATCCGTTTGAAGAGATTGATTTCGGCAGCTACTTTCAGGAGTATCTGGATCCAGGCTTTCGCTCGCAGAGAGAGTTTGAGGAGCTGGAAAAGCCAGGTTTCGAGCAGTTTCTAACGAAACCTGCCTCGCTGTTTGACCACTTGCAGTGGCAGCTCGGAGCGCTGACACTGTCCGTAGAGAAGATGCAGGCAACGGAGTTTCTGATTGGAAATCTGGATGAAAACGGCTATCTCTCGTCCTCATTGGAGGATTTGATCCTGGTCTTTGCCAGCGAGGTTGCAATCTCACGCAATTTAGCCGCCGATCAACTCCAGGCGGCTCTGGAAGTAGTGCAAAGCCTTGACCCTGCAGGCGTTGGTGCAACGAGCCTGAGCGAGTGCCTATTGTTGCAGGTGCGTGCGCAACTGGTGGAGCTGGATGCTTTGTATGCTCCCGCCCATAGTCGCAACTCCGCCTCTGGGAAAATCGGTCAGTCAGCGTCCTCAGATAGTGCGATGGAGGAACAACAGACGGAAGACTCTCCGCACCATAGTCTGCAGGATGCAGCTGACCAGGAACTGCGGATGCGGCGCCGCTGCTGCGAGGTGGCGTCCAGAATCCTCAAAGACCACTTCGAGTTGCTGGCCCATCGGGATGTACGCGAGATATCCCGAGCGGCTCGATGCACGCAGCCGGAGGCCGCCGAGGCATTGCAGTGGATTCGCTCTCTGGACCCGCGACCAGGGGCCCGATACAGCAGCAGAGAGACGCAGTGGATTGAACCGGATGTTGCGTTCGTTAAGCGGGATGGCATCTGGATGGCGCTGATGAACGAAGAGAATCTACCCAGTCTAAGGCTCAGCCATCGGTATCGTCGCATGCTCTTGGCTAAGTCCACGGAAAAGGAAGTTCGGGATTACGTCAAGGACCGGCTGCGATCCGCAATGCAGTTGATGCGTAATATTGCGCAGCGAAAGAGTACGATTTTGCGTACATGCGAAGTGATTATTCGCAGGCAGCAGGACTTTCTTGAGATGGGTATGGAGGCATTGCGTCCCATGATGATCAAGGAGGTGGCGGAAGAGATCGGTGTGCATCCGTCCACGGTCAGCCGCGCAGTTGCCAATAAATATGCTCATACGCCGCAGGGAGTCTTTGAGTTGCGCAGCTTCTTTTCAGAAGGCGCCAACGGTCCCGAGGGCGCCGATACGCCTCTGGTTGTGCTCAAGCGCAAGGTCCGCAAGCTGATTGATGAGGAGGATGCGACACACCCACTGACGGACGATCAGTTGGCTGCCATCCTGCAGGCGCAGGGGATCCAGATTACCCGCCGAACGGTTGCGAAATATCGCGAGGATCTGCGCATTCCCTCCACGCACCAGCGGAGAAAACGGATCTGACGGCTGCTCCGTCAACAGATGCGTCAATGTGCGGTTACGGAAAATCGCATGGTTCGATAATTAAAGGTGTAGCTTGCCAACTGTTGCAGTACGTCCACTCCCAGCGTACCGTAGGTGTCATCGCTGGCTGCCGATTCCAGTGGTTGCGTGAGTACCTGGATGTCGTGGATTGCTACCAATTGTCTGCCAATCTGCAACCGCACCGTCTGTGCCAGATAGGCGGGAATGGGTGGAGCGTTTTCCATTCCGGTCAGCTGAAAAAGCTGCGGTTTCGCCTGCTGAAAGGCGGCAGCATGTTCGGAAAAGAACCTGGAGGAAAAGTAGCTTTGCTGTCCGGCTGCATCCACCTCAAACATGCGGTCATCGGTTCCATCTTCCTTTCCAATGGCCACCAGGACGCGCTCCCCATCCAGATAGAAAGGTGCCCCTGCGGAAGTGTCGCTGCTCTTGCCAGATGGGTCCACAAGAATCGTAGCATCGGAACTTACCGTTACACTGCCCAGCGCAGAGACGGCCGGATAGCCGAGGACTCCGTCCACCCTGTATCCGGATTGCGGGAAGGAAAAATCTGCATCGTCAAAGACAAATGCCGTCATGTTGCGATAGGTGACATTCCCGAGGGTTATGCGAGGAATGAGGGTGGCGTGAACCGATATGGGCTTTCCGGTCAGGGAACGAATGGTTGCCGATTCCGGG
Organism: Acidobacteriota bacterium; assembly: GCA_021809235.1. Taxonomy (GTDB): domain Bacteria; phylum Acidobacteriota; class Terriglobia; order Terriglobales; family Acidobacteriaceae; genus Acidicapsa. The sequence goes on along the minus strand of JAKBAG010000085.1, from coordinate 8,931 downwards.
GAAATGGTGAGTCCTACTTCCTGCGCTGTAGAGCGGCTGATCAGGTTGAATGGCTCGGTCGGATCCAGCATCCATGATCGTGATCTACCGTCCACAAAGACCGGAATATCAGTCAACCCGATAGGATCCAGTTGATAGGGCAGTGTGAATGGGGCTCCAGTATCAACGGTCATTTCCGGTTGAGATGCGATGAGCGGCAGCAGCTTCAGGGGTTGCTCCAGATCGGACTGCTCATCGACGGTCAAATGACTGTGCAATCGGGCATCCAGCGCCTTATAGGCCCGGGATGCCTGTGCGAGCTTTCCACTGCGCAAATAGTCCTCTGCCAGAGCTTGACGTGCCAGTTTTTCCTCCGTGATGTTTCCGGATGCGGCGATGGAGTCCATGAGAGGCTGAAGAGCGTGAATCGATTGCTCGGTCTGGTTTTTGCGGTTCTCCAGGATGCCTGCCAGAAATTGCTGCTGAGGCGCGGATAAAGCATTCTTACCGGACTTTGCATCCTCCAGCATCTGCTCCAGATGATGAAACTGCAGATCATTGATCAGATTCAGCATATGCTGCGCCTGGCCGGTATCCTGCCCAATGACGGCTCCGGTTTCCACATGCAAACCCTGTTGTTGTGAAGGGGGCAGCGTTTCTGGATTCGGGTGTGCAGGAGTCGCTGCAGATTGGGCCTGTGCCACGGACATGCAAAGAAAGCAGCACAGCAGCAGAGTACAGCAGAGGGTATCGGCGGCGAAGGAAATCATCAACTTTGGTTGACATGTACCGGACGGCATCCTCATAGAGAAAAAGTATCAGACAGGGATTCGATGGCGCATCTTTCGGCGGAAGCAGGACCCTGAGACGCATCGCATCGCATTCCCGCTACACTGAGAGAAGGATGAAGCGCAGAGTTATTGAGCACTATGAGATTTTGCGTCGGCTGGGGGCTGGCGGCAGCGGCGTCGTATATCTTGCCAACGACACCCTGCTGATGCGTCCCGTCGTGCTCAAGATTTTGCGTCGGGGATTGCTGACCCAGGAGCAGATGCGGAGTACGATTCTGCGTGAAGCCCGCATGGCTTCTGCGATTGAGCATCCCAACGTCTGCGCGATATATGAGATTGGTGAAAGCGGCGACGAAGCGTACATTGTGATGCAGTTTGTGCCGGGACAATCGCTGGACGCGATCATTGCCCGCGGGCCCTCCACGGTTCAGCTTGTTCTCTCGGTGGGCATCCAGATTGCCGATGGACTGCATGCTGCGCATTCGCTGGGCATCTTTCATCGCGACCTGAAGCCGCAGAATGTGATGCTGACCGACGGAGGACTGGTCAAGATTCTGGACTTTGGACTGGCGCGAAGGTTACGTCCGGAGGATGCCTCGTTTGATCCTGCCAAGCCATCCTTGCCCAAGGATGCCTCACTGGCAGAGACCTATACCGCCCGTGGAGGAACCATTCGATACATGGCGCCGGAGCAGTTCGTCACAGGCCAGTCGAGTGTGCAGTCCGACGTATGGGCGCTGGGTGTACTGCTCTATGAATTTGTGAGCGGCCGTCATCCGTTTGCACGCCCGGATGCGGAGGATTTCCAGGTGATTCGCAATATTCAGTTCCTCGATCCGCCGGATTTATCCAGTATTGTTCCAGAGATTTTGCCGGAGATGAAGAGCGTTATCTCCAACTGCCTGGAGAAAAATCCGGCAGCCCGGTATGCGTCCGCTGCGGAGGTTCGGGAAGCTTTGAAGACGATCATGAAGGCGATGCAGCTGGAGACCGGTGCCATTCCGGGTGATGCTGCCGCCAATCTGATCCCGACCGGACCGGAAGCTGAAAAACGCGCTACCAGCTTTCTATCCATGCTTGCCGAGCGATTTCGTGAAGCATCGAACGATGCCCCTCGACAGAATTCCATTGTCGTACTGCCGTTTCATAATCTAGGTGCTGAGCCGGTTGCCCAACTGTACGGCTTCGCGCTTGCCGATGCTATAGCCGCCCGCCTTGCCAGACTCTCCTCCTTGATCGTCCGACCTTCCAGCTCTCTGATGAGCCTTGGTCTGACCCAGTATGATCCGCTGGCAGTGGGTCAGCAGCTTCTGGTATCGCATGTTCTGGCCGGCAACTACATTCGCTCTGAAAAGGGATTTGACCTCAACTGGCAGCTGCTGGATGTTCAGGGGCAAAGTGTACGTTCGGGTGGATCCATTCATGTAGATTCCTTTGACCTGATTGCGGTCCAGAATGAGTTGGCCGGCGAGGTTTTTGCCGCACTACAGGCGATTGGCGGGGTTGAGCAGCGCACATCCACAGCAGAAGTTCCATTGCCCAGGGAGGGTTCACTGCCGGAGACGCTGACGGAGGAGTATCTGCAGGCACGGGCACTCCTTACCTCTTTCATGACGCGCACCGGTTCCCGATCTGATCTGGATCGGGCAACGATGTTGTTTGAGCGAGTGACGGTCAAGGAGGCGGAGTTTGCCCCGGGCTGGAGTGGTCTGGGTATTGCCGAGTTGCAGTATGCTCGCCATGGCTTTGCCGGGCAGGTTCATCTGATGCGCGCCAGAAGAGCGTTCGATCGTGCGTTGGCCATTGATCCGGATTCCACCGAGGCGAATCTCTACCGGGTGTACATGCTGCTGACACGCGGAGACAAGGAGTCGGCCCGCTATGGCATTGCCAATCTGCTGGGGCAGGCAGGCAACGACTGGAGCGTGCATCTGGTGGCCGGCATCACGCTGCGACTGGACGGCATGTACGAGGCTGCACTGGCGCAGTTCAGCCATGCCCTGAAGCTGAATCCATCCGGTGCCGCAATTCTTTATAACCATCGCGCACGGGTCTATCAATATCAGAACCAGCTCGATATTGCAGGCGATGAACTGGCCAAGGGGCTTGCGCTGGAGCCCAGGCACCCATTGCTTCGCACTTCCTCTGCCTACCAGCACATGCGGCTGGGTAATGTGCATGAAGCCATTGCTATTCTTGAGGAAGTAATCCATGACGACAGTTCCATGCGCATTGCCGTTCCCACTCTGGCTCTCTGTTACGTTCAGGCCGGTGAGCGAACTCTAGCTGCAACTCTGCTGCGCGAGGACACGCTGACTGCAGCCGAAGCCGACAGTGAAATGGCCTATCGGCTTGCAACCTACTTTGCCGTGGAGGGAGATTCTGGTGAGGCGCTCCACTGGCTGCGCAGGGCCATCTACCTCGGGAATGAGAACTATCCCTGGTTCCAGCAAAATCCCTCGTGGAATAATCTGCGAACGAATGCGGATTTCAGCCGCATCCTGGACGATCTGAAGAAGGCGCATCGTCGAAACCAGAAGACCTGGAAGCGATTGTTGGAGGATGCCGCCGCGGTGTAGCCCGTCCCTCTTTGAGGGAGCTTCGTGACTAAGTACTAGCAAGCAGCCAGGCAGCACAAGCGCGAGCCAGAATCAGCGTGGTGGAAGCGGCGCAGAGCGTGCTGAGGAAATTTACTGCATCGTTGTTCAGCCAGCCTCGTCGTTCCAGCACTGCTCCCAGCAGGCTGTCTGCCAGCCAGCCGACACAACCACCGGCAAAGATCAGGAACAGGCCAATCCACTGTTGCTGAAACGATCCGGTCAGAGCCCAGATGCCTGAGACCGATACAAGGGCTGCGGCAGTGATTCCGGCCAGCGTTCCTGTCAGGGTGACCGCGCCATCTGTCCCGGCTGGCATTGCTTTCCAGGTTGTGATCAGCCGGGGAGTTCCACCAAAACTCCGCCCCAGCTCCGAAGAAACAGTATCAGCGGCAGCTTCCGCCAGTGCGGCATAGGCTATCAGAGCGGCAAAGTTGGGATTGTGTGCCACAAGTTGCGGCGCAAACGGGACCAGTGTAACGGCAATCCCGGCGATGCCTAGATTGGAAGCCACCTGTGCAGCGTTTCGTCCGCATTTTGCCTCCGGGGTATTCCTTTCCCCGCGTTTGCTTTGGCCCACTCGTGTGGCGGAAAGGGTGAGCAGCAGAGTGACCAGAAGGGGCGTGATTCCGGTGCGAAGCCACTGGGAATAGGGGAATGCAATGGTTCCCCAGATGAGGCAGCCCAGAATGACGGCTCCCAGAGCAGCAGCACCTGCCGTGCCAGCGTGAAGCCTCCATACCATGGTTGCCATGAGAGTGCTCAATCCGAGGGTGATCCAGGCCACCGAAGGCACGGCATGCTGCCAGGCATGAAACTCAAGCAGAAACTGAGATGCCATCCATGGTGCCACCGCCAGCAGCACCGCCTTGGACATCCATGGGATGCTTTCTAAGGAATGTTGGCCAGTCTCCTGAGCCTGCTTTCGATTCCGCATCTGCATGCGTCCAACGTAACAGCTTTCCGCGTCCCGTTGCGCGACTGGGAACCCTCCCGCTTGCCCCGTTGGATGGGGTGGAGTTTGTGTCTCAGCCGTGATTTACAATCAGTGTGTAAGCAGGAAAATATTGAATGCGTGAAATCACCCGCCAGTTGTCTCCGTTGATGCGCCCCGTAGTGCAGCTTGCAGCCGTCTGCGGATTGGGCTTTGTACTTGCCGCGTGCGGCAGCAGCTATCGTCCGGTTACCTATCCGGTCGTCACCTCTGGACCGGCACAACAGCCGTCGGCATACGCCTTTGTTCTCTCGGCTCCATCGACCAGCACCCTCGGGATTGGCACGGTGATTGACTTCTCCGGGGACACCGTCATGGCCACTTCGCCCCTTGGCGTGACCCCCGTTGGTTTTGCCATGAATTCAGGTGGTTCTCTGGCTTGGTCCCTGGATGGCGATGGTACGGTAGCTAATATTCCAGTCAGCCCGAATCTGCAGCAGAAAAACGTGCAGTTCAGCACGCTCAGCCCATACACAGGCATTGATCCGATCGTGAACCTCTACTCCGGTTCCCTGGGTCTGTACGCGCTGGACGCCAATGCCAATCAGGTGGATGTTCTGACGGGTGCTCCGGATGCCTTCAAGCTCGTGGTCCCCGTGGACCCATCGCCAGTGACGATGGTCGGCGTGCCCCTGGCGCAGCGCTATTACACGGTTTCGCAGAATATTCCGTTTCTCAGCTCCATTACGCTGGATGGTAATTCAGTCCAGGGAGGAGTGGCTTGCAACATCGATCCCTACGCCACGACTCTGCCAACTGGAACCGCAGATGGAATCGAGTCCAGCACATATTCCGTTTCTTCGCATATTCCGGTCGGAGTCTGTCCGGATTATGCTGTAGGAACCACGGACTCCCAGCGTGTCTTCGTTTTGAACCGGGGCAGCGACTCCGTTTCGGTCATTAACAGCCAGATCAACGCTCTGGATAGCTGCACGCCCTTCTATAACCAGAATGGTCAACTCGTCACCTGCCACCCAAGCATTCCGCTTACACCGGCCAATGGTCTTGCACACGCGGGGCCCGTCTATGCGGAATACAACGCTGCGACTGCACAGCTCGTGGTTGCCAACTACGACGGCGATTCGATCAGTATTATTGATGTCAGCCTCGATCAATACGGTAACGACAGTCCCACATTTGGCACCACTTACACTGTGCCTGTGGGCCACAATCCTGCAGCTGTGACCGTTCTGGCCGACGGAAGCCGCGCCTATGTTGCCAATCAGTCCGACGGTACGGTCACCGTGGTCAATATGATTAGCCATACCGTGGAGAAGACTCTTACCGTAAATGGGCATCCCCGCTCCGTGGCTTCCACGCTCTCTTCTCTTTACGGCAAGGTGTACGTGGTGTCTCCAGATAGCCCCTATGTCACCATCATTCGAACGGATCAGGACATTGTGGGCACCAGCGTCCTTGTTTCCGGCAATGCCGTCGATGTACACACCACTTCGCCGGATGCCATCAATAGCAATCCGAACACTGTGAGCCGCATTCCTGGCGCTGGGCAGCCATGCAACCTGCCTCCGGGCGATTTCACCTCAACCGGCGCAGCAATCACAATCCAAAGCTGTCGCCAGCAGGATCCCTCCCAACTCTGAGAAGGGTAGCGCATCATTGTTCCGCAGAAAGGCCGACTGCATTGCAGTCGGCCTTTCTGCTCTTCCTTAGTTTAGGGCGAGTTTACTCTCCACTGAGGAGTATTGGCATTGTGGGCTTAGTAGCTCCGTTGGCATTTTCCAGTGTTACACCGAAGCCGGAAGCTTCCACACCCGTGGGAATCTGAGGATAAATGATCGCAGCGTTTCCGTCCGGACCGGGAGTGAACGTTCCAGCAGGAATGGGAGCGCTCCCATCGCGGGGGAGTATCCACAGTTCATACGCTTTTCCATTGGGAATGGGTGCCAGATTTGATGCAGTAAAGACAAGCTTCCCCTGCTGGGGTGAATAAAACGCGTGTCCCTCAGGTGTCATTTGATTCACTGGTTTAGGACGCAGGGAAACCTCCTGTATATTGCTGCCCTGAAGGAACTGCTCCAGATCAGACAAACGAGCTACCTGAGCTTCAAACCGAGCTACCACAGGCACCATCTGTCGCATCGCGTGATAGTGCATGGCATCGTCATAGGCGAAAAAGACCATACCAGCTGCCAGTGCTCCCGAGAGAACCTGATACGGTACAGGAGATTGCGACCAAGTGAAAAACCGCTTCAGGAATGATGGCCTGGTCACATTGGGCATAACCGTTGCCACCTCAGCCTTCACAGACTCCTGCTGGAGCCGATTCAGAAACCGTTCCCGCGCACCGGAGGGGAGAGCGGTTTGCGCCTCAGTTGCAGCTCCAAAGGCTCCCAATGCAACGCGTATGCGATCCACTTCTCCGCGACACTCGGCACACATGGAAATATGCGCTGTCATTTGAAACAGTCGGGCATCGGGCAGATTCCCTAGCGCATACTGGATCAGATCTTCCTCTTCAATATGAACCTGTTTGCGCATTGTCATGCTTCCAGAACCTTTCTCACGGCCATCAATCCCGCGCGAATTCTTGTCTTGACCGTTCCAAGCGGAATGCCGGTGCGCTCTGCAATCTCCGTATGGCTCATACCGTCAAAGTAGGCCATCTGAAGCGAACTTTGCTGTTCGGCTGGTAATTGGGTTACCACTCCACGAATCTGCTCCATTAAAATCCCATCCTCGACGGATCGTGACAAGGATCTTGGTTCGGTCACCGTCACTCCTTCGAGCGGCTCCTGGTTGGCTCTGCGACGCAGTACATCGATCGAACGATTCCGTGCCACCACGGCAAGCCATGAGCCCAGGCTTCCTCGCTGTGCCACAAAGCCACCAGGACTTCGCCAAATCTGCAGCAGGACTTCCTGCATCACATCCTCCGCCAGTGCTGGTTCCTTGAGAACACGCAGGGATATTGCGTATACCAGTCTGGAATATCGATCAAAGATCTCTGCCATCGCGCCTTCATCCTGTTGCGCTACGGCTTGCAGCAACTCGGCATCATCCATTGTTTGCCTGATTTCCATTGCGACCATGTGAGATGCCTGCCTGTCATATGTACGCGGCTGGCGAGGGATTGGATTCCAAACTTCAGTGAGAAGAACTGAACCAATTTCTGGCTGCAGCTCCCGCACAACACATGTTAGAAGAATATAGGATGGATCAGGTTGACCGCTTCCGCAAAACTTCGACTGGATCAATATCTTGCCCAAAGCGGTCTGGTTCCCAGCCGTGAGCGGGCGCGTGCATTGATCCTAGCCGGTCGCATCCTGGTCAATGAACAAAAGATCGACAAGCCGGGTACCACGGTTTCTCCCGATTCTGTCGTGCGGATTCTCGGCGAGCAGCAGCGATACGTGAGCCGCGGAGGCCTCAAGCTGGAACATGCTCTGGAACACTGGCAGATTGCTGTCGCAGGGCGGCATTGTCTGGACATTGGCACATCCACCGGCGGATTTACGGATTGCCTTCTGCAGCATGGCGCAGCCAGTGTTTCATGCGTGGATACCGGATTCGGACAAATTGCCGTCAGTCTGCGGAATGATGTCCGTGTGTACCTGCATGAGCGCACCAATGCGCGTCTATTGCCGCCTGGGCACTTTGCAGCATCCAGGGATGGGAGGCTACCTGTCCCAACACTTCTGGTGATGGATGTATCGTTCATCTCGGCCACGCTGGTGCTGCCTGCCGTTCTGGCTGCGGCTCCCATGCTTGAGGAGGCCGTGATTTTGATAAAGCCTCAGTTTGAAGCAGGGCGCGAGCACGTTGGCAAAGGCGGCATTGTGCGCGACCCGGCGGCCCATGCCTTCGCCATTGAGCGTGTTACAGAGTGCCTACGGGAGTTGCAAGCTTCCGCCGTTGAGATCATTCCTTCGCCGATTACTGGAGCCGAAGGCAACGTTGAGTTCCTCCTGCACGCCATACTGACAGCGGGAAGAACTCTGTGAGCAAACTGCAGTCAGGATCGCCGGGAAGTGGGATACACTGGGAGCCAGATGCAGCCCATAGCCATTGTTTCCAAGCCCCAGAAGGAAGAACTGCACACTCTGATTCCAGAGCTGGCGGTTTGGCTTCTTGGCCGTTCCTTTGAACCGGTTCTAGACGAGGTAAGCGCATCCTACCTACCACCTGCCGATGTTGCCGCTTTTCGTGTTCTGGATCGCGAAGAACTGCCGAAGTGTGATCCGGTCCTGGTCATTGTTCTGGGCGGTGATGGCACTCTACTTTCTGTTGGACGAATCTTTGCCCAATATGCCACCCCGATTCTCAGTGTGAATCTCGGCTCGCTTGGATTCCTAACGGAAGTTCGTTTGGCCGATCTCTATCAGACTCTGGAAGGCTGGTGCCAGGACTGTTGCTTTATCGATGCAAGAACGATGCTTCACGGCGAGGTCTGGCGCGGCGATCAATGCGTGCAGTCATTTGAATCCGTCAATGACATGGTCCTGTCCAAGGCGGCCATCGCACGCATGGGTGAGTTCAGCATCGAGCTGGATGGCAAACTGGCCGCCAACTTCCGCGCCGACGGTGTGATTGTTTCCACGCCCACCGGCTC
>JAKBAG010000084.1 GCA_021809235.1 Acidobacteriota bacterium | reverse complement strand
GGATGCAAATACGACGAGGCGCGTCCACCCAGGTATCCGCGCCGCTCGACCAGCGTCACGGAAAAACCGGCATCCGCCAGTGCGCAGGCTGCCGCAATCCCGGCCACACCGCCGCCCACCACCAGAACTGAGTTATCCCGCTTCTTCCCTTGCTGGCTGGCCATGGGTCCGTTATCCTCTGCCTGGCAGCAGGCGCACGCAGCCCATCCAGACCAGTCCCACGGCCAGGATCAGCAGCTTCTGCCAGGTGGGCACCGAGATGCGTTGCGCCATCACCTCAAAGCGTTGGCTGCGCATGCGCCGCAGCAGTCGATGATAGATCGTGACCAGCACCCAGAGCGCCGGTCGGCTGATCCGATCAATCCGCGGCAGTAATTGCTGCGCCGCACCATACATCTGCTCGGCTCGCTCCGCCACTGCGGCCAGCAGCTCCCGCTCGGCCTCGGTGACCTTCGCGGCCGGATGATGCAGCAGATCCTCCACCGCCACGCCGTGCCGTTCCAGTTCGCACAGCGGCAGATAGACGCGGTTCCGCTCGGCATCCTCCCGCACATCCCGCAGAATATTCGTCAACTGGAAGGCAATGCCCGTCTGCTCAGCCAGCTTTTCTGCTCCCGCATCGCGATAGCCAAAGATGCGAATGCAGACCAGCCCCACCACTGATGCCACCAGGTAGCAGTATCGATCCAGCTCCACATAGCTGGGGAAGGTATCCGGTTTTCCGGCTCGGCTTGCCTCCGTCTCGTCCAGATCCATCGTGGTACCCGCCACCAGCTCATCCAGCAGGGAAAATGGAATGGAAAATCGTCCGGCTGCATCCCGCACCGCCACAAAGACAGCATCCTGCGTCGGGCCCCCGTCGCGCGCTCTGCGCCAATCCTCCAGCCAGGCCGCAAGCATCTGCCTGCGCTCGGCTCGCGAAAATGATTCATCATCCGACAGATCATCGGCACGACGCATGAACGCATAGATGGCGCACATCGCATCCCGCCGCGCCGCCGGCAGCGCCACAAACGAAAAGTAGAAGTTCTTGGCCTCTCTCCGGGCTATCGCGCGACACTCGGCATATGCCCGCATCAGGGGCACTGGCTCCTGAGCAACACTCCGCGTCGCCGTCTCGCTGACTGCACTCATGCGGCACGGCCTCGCAACCGTAGTCCCGGCAGGAACTTGCCCGTTACCGCCCGAAGTGCAAGCGTCAGCTTTGTGCGTTTGGTGATGGCGGGCCGCGCACGCAGCACGTCGTAATCGCACCGCTCAATGGCGCGTAGAATCTCCAGTCCGCCGCGGCTGAACAGATCCAGATCCACCGCCAGTTCCCGGTCCACCATGCCAATCAGCGGCAACCCCTGCTCAAACATAGCCCGCGCAGTATCCGTCATTTCGCGCAGCAGCGTACGAAACGCATCCGTGGCCTTATAACTGGACAGCATCGCCTCGGTCACCCCATGCCGCTCCATCGCGTCCTGTGGCAGATAGATCCTTCCGCGCTGCTCCAGATCCGGTCGCACATCCTGCCAGAAGTTTGCCAGCTGCAACGCAGAGCAGGTGAAATCGGAGAGCCGGAAGCGCTCCGCATCCCGATATCCGCAGACGTAAAGCACAAGATGCCCCACCGGATTTGCCGAATACCGGCAGTACTCCAGCACTTCTCCCATCGTCCGATACCGCGTCACCGTCTGGTCCTGCCGAAAGGCCTTCAGCAGATTGGCAAAGGGCGTGATCGGAATCTGGCAGGCGCGAATTGTCTCCGCCAGCGCCACAAACACCGGATGCCGTACCTGACCTCGATAACAGGCCTCCAACTCCCCCTGCCAGAAATCCAGTAATGCCAGCGCCTGTTCGGGACTGTTCACCTCATCGCCCAGATCATCCGAGACGCGGCAGTAAGCATAAATCGCATGAAAGTGCGGCCGCAGTTTCTCCGGCAGAAACCAGGAAGCCACATGGAAGTTCTCATAATGCGTCTCGGCCAGCCTGCGGCACCATGCCATCGCCTCGGCCACAGTCGGCGCAGTCTCCGGCATGCGGTAGCTCTCCGGCAGCGCTGCCCATCCCTGGCGCAGCAGTTGCTCGCGTTTGGCCTCGCCCGGAATCGTCGTCTCGCCAGCACTCATGCCTTTATCCTACCCTCTGGCCCGCCCGGAAGAATCACTGTTTTCAGCCCCTTCCAGTCGTGAAATATCTGCTGCAGATCGGCCAGCCCGGCCTCTCCACACAGCAACATTTCTGCGCGGAAGCGACCATCCGCCAGCACCGCCAGGGCTCGACGGCACACCTCCGGTCGGTGGTGAAAGGTCGCCTTCAGGGTCAGATCGCCGTAATGTAGACGGTTGGTGTCCAGTCTCACTACCGTGCCCGCCGCAGGCCCGCCAAAGAAGTTCACCGTGCCGCCGTTGCGCGTCATAGCCACCGCCTGCTCCCAGGTCTCCGGCGTTGCCACGGCCTCAATCGCCAGATCCACTCCCCGCTGCGCCGGAGTGCAGTCGCGCACGGCTTGCACAGCATCCACGCCGTCTCCGGTCTGCACCACCTCGGCTGCCCCTAACTCCCGGACAAGCTCAGCCTGACTGTCATGCTTCACCACGGCAATCAGCCTGCATCCAGCCAGCACCGCCAGTTGCATCGCCATCAGCCCCAGCGGTCCGGCACCGATCACAACTACCGTATCCCCAGCTCGTGCGCCGGAGTCCTCCCACGCATGCAACGCACAGGCCAGCGGCTCGGTCATCGCCGCATGCGCCATCGTCATCCCCGTCGGAATCCGCAGCATATTCCGCGCCACAATCCGTGCCGGAACCCGCATGTACTCGGCATACGCCCCATTGTGAAACAGCAGATCCTCGCAGAGATTTTCCTGCTCGCGCTGGCAAAAGTAGCAGCTTCCGCATGGTGCGGAATTCAGCGCCACCACCGCATCACCCAGCGCAAATCCGACGACGGCGGCACGTGATTCCACAATCGTCCCCGCCACCTCATGGCCAAAGAGCGCCGGTGGCTGAATCATCTTCGCATGGTAGCCTCGGCGAAAAACCTTGCGATCGGTCCCGCAGGTCAGGGCTGCATCCACGCGCAGAATCACTTCCCCCTCGCGTGCATGCGGCATTTCCACCGCCTCCACGCGTATCTCCTCGCGACCGTACAGCACCGCCGCCTGCATCTGCTCCGGCAGTCGGTCGCGCACCGCACTCGGCTCCATCCGCTTGCTCACCTAGCCTCCGGCTCAATCATGATCTTCATCGACTGCGCACTCGGCTGCGAGGCCACACGGATTGCCTCCACCGCATCCTCCAGCGGGAAGCGATGCGAGATCAGCCGCGTCAAATCGAAGCCATTGCGATAGCCCTCAAACACCAGTGCTGCGCCTTCGGCCTGAATATCCACAGCAGCCGAATACGATCCGATCATCGCCTTCTCATCCATGCAGACAGCTCCAGGATCAAAGCTTGCTTCGCCGTGCTGCGTCTGAGCAAATAGCAGCACCTTGCCGCCGGGCCGCACCGCAGCCATCGCTGTGGCAATCAGCGCATGTCCGCCCACCGCCAGCAGCACTGCATCGGCTCCGCGACCCTCCGTCGCTGCACGCGCCCTCTGTACCACATCCTCCCGCTCGGCATGGATCGGATGCTTCAACCCAAAGCCTGCTGCGATCGCATGCCGCTCCGGATACAGATCCGAGGTCAATACTGTTGCCCCGCTGCGTGCCGCCAGAGCCGCCAGCAGTATCCCGATTGGCCCCTGTCCGATCACCAGAACCGTCTCATCCGGCTCCAGTGCCAGCATTTTTACGCCCTTCAGGCAGGTGTTCACGGGCTCCACAAACGCCGCCTGCTCCAGCGGAACTTCATCCGGCACGCGCACCACGCCGCCATCGCGCACAATCCAGTCCATCACCCGCACGTACTCGGCAAATCCACCACCAGCCGGTTCAAAGCCAGCCGTCACGCCCACACGCTTATACACCGGGCACTGCGCAAATGTCTTCTTGCGGCAATAGAAGCAGCTTCCGCAGGGGATGTGATGGAAGACCATCACACGATCCCCCACAGAAAACTGCGCTACCCCTGCGCCTACCGCAGCTACCGTTCCCGCCGTCTCATGGCCAAAGATACGCGGCGCCGCATGGGATCCGGTATGAATCTTCTTCAGGTCCGTTCCGCAGATGCCGCAGCTTGCCACGCGGATCAGAATCTCTCCCGGTCCAATCTCTGGCACCGCGACCGTCTCCACACGCACATCGTTTACGCCGCGATAGACCGCCGCACGCATCGTCTTCGGCAAATCCAACTGCTGTGCCATTCCGTTCCTCGCTCAACTCTCCAGATTCGTCACTTCCCGCATTGCCGCCCACAACCGCTCAGCCGCCACACGGCTCCCACTGGCCATCTCCATCACAGGGCGCCACAGCCGCGGATGCCAGGCCACATGCATGCCAAAGGCCACCTCATGCAAACGACCTTCCGCCGTAACAAACCTGCCCATCTCCGGCATCTCAAATTCCGCATCGTCGGAGATTGCCTTGATCGCCGCAAAGGGAAGCTCCCGCGCCTGTGCCAGCCGCGCCACAGCTGCCGCTTCCATCTCCACCGCTGCTGCCTGGTAGCTCTCCGCCAGTCGTCGCTTCTCCTGCCGGCCTGCGGGATAAGCCACAGTCACCACCGGAGCGCGCAGACCGATCTCCCGCTCCAACTGCGGGAAAAATCGCTCGCCAGTCCGGGCATCCACCACCACATCTGCCTCCACAATCTCGCCCACGCGGATCGACGAACGGCAAGCTCCAGCCCACCCCACGGAGATCAATCGACTGGCTGGGCCCAGACTCAGGGCAAAGTCAGTCGCCAGCACTGCTCGCGCCGCACCCATTCCCGCACAGGCCACCGTCGTCGCCCCGTGCACAAAGCAAAGCTCACCGCGCGAACCACGCACCTGCTTCCAACCGCGCACCAGACCGGCAACCTCCCGCTCCAGCGCCGCCACAAACACCACGCGCCCCGTGCTCATGTCCATCTGCCCATCCGTTCCCGATCAGCTCTCAGCCGGAGCATACCCATGCGCACGGAACCAGTCCACCGCCGCCCGCATTGCCGGATACACCGGCGTCAGGCGAAACCCAAGCTCCTGCTGTGCTCGCGCCGAGGAGGCAAACATCTTCTTGCGACCCATCTTCACCTCTTCCAGCGTCGCCCGCGGCTCCCGGCCCAGCAGTCGCCCGGTTATCATCTCTTCCACGCAGGCATAGCCAGCGGCCACCCAGAACGGAATTTGCATCGTCGGCGACGGTATCCCCGTCATCGCTGACAGCTTGTCCAGTATTTGCTTCAACGTCAGATTTTCTCCGCCCAGAATGTAGCGTCGGCCCGGTGTGCCCACTTCCAGTGCCGCCGCATGGATGCGCGCCACCTCACGCACATCCACCAGGTTCAGCCCCGTATCCATGTAGGCCGGGAAGCGCCGCAGCAGGAAATCCACCACAATCCGGCCCGTCGGCGTTGGCTTGCTGTCGTGCGAGCCTATGGGCGTCGTTGGATTCAGGATCACAACCGCTTGCCCTGCTTCGGCTGCGCGAAGTGCCTCCTGCTCGGCCAGATACTTGGATCGCTTGTAGTGGCCCACCATATCCGCCAGAGTTACCGGCGTCTCCTCGTTCACGATCAACCCATCGCGCCGAAAGCCCATCGTGGCAACACTCGAGGTGTAAACCACACGCCGCACCCCTGCCTCGCGCGCCAGGCCCAGCAGCACACGCGTACCTTCCACATTGGCTCTATACATCGCCTGCGGATCACGCACCCACAGCCGGTAATCGGCGGCCACATGAACCACTGCCTCACAGTCGGAGACTGCCGTGCGCAGCGTCTCCGGCTGGCTCAGGTCACCTACGCACACCTCGCATGCGCCGCCAAGCTCATCCAGAAAACGGGTGTTGCTCGACTGCCGCGTAAGCAAGCGCAACTGCGCCCCTTGCGACGCCAGTTCCCGCGCCACATGGAAGCCGACAAAACCCGTCGCTCCCGTTACAAAAACTCTCATCTGCGCGTTCTTTCCGCTCTGCTCAGGCCGGGCTAGTCGAGCGCTTCAGGGTGCAGGCCGATATTCTTCTCGCCTGCCGCCTTCTTTTCGGCATACTTCTTCACCCACGCCTCCCAGTGCTTGCCGGCGGCGCGATCCTTGCCCGTGAACTCAATCCGGGCAATCTCGGCATAGCTCACACGACGCTTCTCCGCCACCTGCACCGGATACATCTGCACAAAGGAGTCCCGCAGCGTCGGCCCGGTCGTCCTGTTAAACAGATACGCCTCCAGCCGCTCACCGGACTTCAGCGTCAGCGTCACATCTCCGCGATAATCAAATGCCTTTTCCAGCGCCTGCTTCAGATCGTCCTCGCTGGCCAGCTCCGGAACCCATCCTTCCAGATTCTCGTGGGCAAAGCCGGAGACTACTTCCAACTCGTCAGGATTCTGCACCGTCTGGCTCATGCGCGCGTCTCCTCCATCTGTACGGATGTCGGCTCAATCTGCACCAGCCTGGCATGCTGCGGCGCAAAGCTTGAATCGTTCAGCAGGTTCAGCGCCCCCTGGTCCTCGTAACGGCTGAAAAGCGCAGCCTTGGCCATGGCAAAGAATCCCGACAGCGATCCGAAGCCATGCGTCACCGCCGTTGGTTCATAGCCGCAGCTCACCATGCAGTTGGCGCACTTGGGATTGCCGCTCTTCGTCCCGTACTCCTCCCACTTGGTCGTCTCCATCAGCTCCTGGAAGCTCTCGGCATACCCATCCTGCAGAAGGTAGCAAGGCTTCTGCCAGCCGAAGATGTTGTAGGCTGGTGATCCCCAGGGCGTACATTCATAGTCCCGCTTTCCCATCAGAAACTCCAGGAATAGCGGCGACATATTGAACTTCCAGCTCTTCTTCCGGTTCGATAGGATCGCGCGGAACAGCCGCCGCGACTTTGCCCGGCCCAGGAAGTGTTGCTGGTCCGGAGCCTTGTCATAGCTGTAGCCCGGCGAAAGGACAATTCCCTCCACGCCCAGGCTCATCACTACGTCAAAGTACTCGCGCACCATGTTCGGGTCCGTGCCATCGAAGAACGTCGAGTTTGGCGTCACGCGGAAGCCGCGCTTGACCGCCTCGCGAATCCCCTCCACGGCCATATCCCATCCGCCCTCGCGGCAAACGGAAAAATCATGATGATCCCGCAACCCGTCCAGATGCACCGAGAACGTCAGATACTTCGACGGCGTAAACTCGTGAATCCGCCGCTTCAGCTCCAGTGCATTCGTGCACAGATAGATGTACTTTTTGCGTGCAATCAGACCGTTGACGATCTCCACAATCTGCGGATGCAGCAGCGGTTCGCCGCCGGGGATTGATACCATCGGCACGCCGCTCTCCTCCACCGCACGGAAGCACTCCTCCGGCGACAGTTCCTTCTTCAGAATGTGCGGTGGATACTGTACCTTACCGCAGCCGGCGCACGCCAGATTGCAGCGAAACAGCGGTTCCAGCATCAGCACCAGCGGATACCGCTTCTCGCCCTTCAGACGCTTGCCAACAATGTAGCTTGCCACCGTCCACATCTGTGAGATGGGCACACCCATAATCCGTTTCCTCCTGCGCCACCTTCGGCGCTGCGGCCCTGCCGCATGGTCTGCAATCCCTGCTTCAGTCCCCTGTGTCCATCGCGCGTCGATACGTGGTCAATGCCAGCAGCGGGAAATAGTTCCGATACATGTGATACGCCAGGTAGAATACGCGCGGGAAACCCGTTCCTGTGTAGAGAGCCTGCCGCGTCACCCCTGCGCCCACAGACTCGTCCCACTCGCCGTTTTCGTCCTGCCGCTCCAGCAGCCAGCGCACGCCCTTGGCCACCGAATCACTCCGCGTATCGCCAGCAGCCAGCAGTCCCAACAACGCCCAGGCCGTCTGCGATGGAGTGCTCGTGCCCACTCCTCGCTGAACCGGATCGTCGTAGCTGAGACAGCTTTCGCCCCAGCCTCCATCCGGATTCTGGATCATCCGGATCCACTCGGCCGCCTGCTGGATCTGTGGCTCGTTATGATCCATACCCACCGCCTCCAGCCCGCGCAGCGCCAGGAATGTCCCGTAGATATAGTTCACCCCCCAGCGGCCGAACCAGCTTCCATCCGGTTCCTGCTCCCGTAGAACGAACTGCACCGCACGCTCCACCCGCTTATCGGCACGCGTATACCCATAGGTTGAAAGCATCTCCAGAATCCGTCCGGTAATATCGACCGTCGGCGGATCGAGCATCGCGTTATGGTCGGCAAACGGGATGTACTGGAAGATCATCTTCGTGTTGTCCTTGTCGAAGCTTGCCCATCCGCCGTTGCTGCACTGCATCGCAAACAGCCAGTCAATTGCCCGCTGCGCCACCTCGTGCTGGTAGCGCTCGCGCGGATTCTCCACGCAGCTCAACGCCAGCAGCACCTGCGCTGTATCATCTGTATCCGGATAAAACTCATTGTTGAACTCAAAGTACCAGCCGCCCGGCTGCGTCTTCGGAACCTTCACCGCCCAGTCGCCCAGATGCCGCACTTCTTTGCTCAGCATCCAGTCAGCCGCCTTCACCATGCGCTCGTCCGTGCCTGCCACCCCAGCCTGTCCCAACGCAAACATTGCATATGCTGTATCCCACACCGGCGACATGCACGGCTGCATCCGGAAGGTCGGCTCAGGATGCTGCTCTCCGGCAGGAGACTCAATGCCCAGTTTCTCGAACTCATCGCGCGCGCGTATGACCTGCGGGTCATCATCGGAATACCCCAGGCAGCGCAGCGCGATAATCGCATTCATCATCGCCGGATAGATCGCACCCAGTCCGTCGGACATCTCCAGCCGCTCCAGCATCCATGCCTCGGCCTTCTTCAACGCCAGCTTGCGCAGCGGCCGGATATACACCGCTTCAATCTTGTGAAAGATGCGGTCCGTCAGCAGAAAAAAGTTCCGCCAGCTCAACCGATTCTTGCGGTCAAACTGCAGCCGCAGATCAGAATTCTCGCGACCACCCACAAACAGCTCATCTATCCCCTGCTCGGCCGGTATCTTCTTGAACGGCTTCTTGGCATAAATAATCGAAAGCGGCACCAGAATCGCTCGCGACCAGGACGAAATCTCGTAGATGTTGAAGTAGAACCAGTTTGGCGCCAGCACAATCTCCGGAGGAATCGCCGGTACGGCATCGTAGTCGTACTGACCCAGCGCACACAGATAAATCTTCGTGAAGGTGTTGCACGCCACCACTCCGCCATGCGCCAGAATCCACTCCCGCGCACGTACCAGAACCGGATTCTCCGCGCTCATGCCCATCAACTTACAGGCAAAGTAGCACTTCACCGCCAGCGAAATATTCCCTGGGCCGCCCGGATAAATACTCCAGCTCCCATCGTCATTCTGGTACCGCAGCATCTCCGTCAGGGCGCGCTGCATCCGCCCGGGATCGCCGCTGTCCAGTAGCACATGCATGAAGATGTAATCGGCCTCCAGCATCGAGTCGGCTTCCAACTCGCCGCACCAGTAGCCATCCGCATGCTGCTCCCCAAAGATCTGCCCAATACTGCGATCAATCGCCGACTCCACCAGCGAAAGATCCGCATCCAGCCGTCCAAAGCGCGGCTTGGCCGCCGCAGGCCCGTTTGCTCGGTTCGTCTCCACCTGTTTCATCCTGTCGCCGAAGCCTCGCTTTCCTGAATGGCCCTGAGTTCGGCTCCCGAGCGATCCAGAGAGCCATCCCCGGGCTTTTCCCTCGCCGCCTGCCCACACCTGTCCTTTGGGCACAGCTGCGTTTCGCGCCTTCTGCTTCGCGCCAGACTACTGCACCGGTACCGGCGCTCCGCCATTGGCTCCGCCGATCGCCTGCACAATCTCAGGCGGCAGCCCGAATCGCACATTCTCCGGCATGATCTCCACTTCCTCCACGCTCGAATACCCGTTTTGCAGCAGGTATCCAATCACGTCCTCCACCAGAACCTCCGGCGCCGAGGCACCCGCCGTCACCGCCACCGACTCCACGCCTACCAGCCACGCCGGATCAATTGCCTTTGAGTTGTCGATCAGGTATGCCTTCGTTCCCAGGTTGTTCGAAACCTCCACCAGTCGGTTCGAGTTCGAACTGTTCGTCGAGCCCACAACCAGCACCACATCTGCGCCCGGAGCCACATTCCGCACCGCTACCTGGCGATTCTCCGTCGCATAGCAGATATCCTGCGTGTGCGGACCCACAATGTTCGGAAACTTAATCTTCAGCGCCTGGATAATATCCCGCGCCTCGTCCAAGGACAGCGTCGTCTGAGTCAGATATGCAACGCGATCTGGGTCCGGCACCACCAGCGCCTCTACCTCGGCCACATTCGACACCACTTGCGTCGCCTCCGGCGCTTCGCCCAGCGTGCCCTCAATCTCATCATGATCGCGATGGCCCACCAACACCAGCGAGTAGCCCTGCTTGGCGAACTTCACAGCCTCCACATGCACCTTGGTCACCAGCGGACAGGTTGCGTCAATCACCTTCAACCCACGCGCCTTGCTCGCCTCGCGCACCGCCGGCGATACCCCATGCGCGCTGTAGATCACCCGCTGACCCTCCGGCACCTCTTCGATCTCATGCACAAAGATCGCACCCTTTTCCGCCAGTTCGTT
This sequence comes from Acidobacteriota bacterium, assembly GCA_021809235.1. GTDB lineage: Bacteria > Acidobacteriota > Terriglobia > Terriglobales > Acidobacteriaceae > Acidicapsa. Next base: position 546 of record JAKBAG010000084.1, on the reverse strand, counting down.
CACCACAAACCGGTTGTGAACAATCTCCCGACGCACATAGATCGGCGCGCCAAAAGTCTCGAGCGCAATCTTTACTATGTCGATCGCGCGCACCACGCCCGCACAAAACCCACGCGGCTTCAGCAGCAATACACGCTTTTGCCCGGCAACCTTCGCTACCGGACCCGGATTGGAAACGGATTCCACAGCACTCTGCATACCCCTCAGTATACCAACGAACCGACTTCTGCCCCGCACTCATTCCAACCCGGCCCTGTTTTCCCTTTCAGCACCTCCTGCACGGCAAGCAACCCTTAAGTAGTCACCGGCAAACCAGCCTTTCGACCGCAACTGCCCATCCCCGCCACATATGGTCCATCCATGCGGAAACACACCGGCCCCTCCGCAAAGGCCTGCAGCTTTCACACCGCAGACTTTTTTGTTAGACTCCAAGAAGGGTTGGCGCTATCGTCTAGGGGTTAGGACGTGAGATTCTCAATCTTAAAACACGGGTTCGATTCCCGTTAGCGCTACCAGAGATTTGACACGAAAGCCCGCTAAATCAGC